>JADHQW010000005.1 GCA_016777705.1 Alphaproteobacteria bacterium
GCTCTAGAAATGGCAGCTAGTCAACAAGCTATTCTTCAACAGCTTGATGATCATAGAGAGGCCATAGACGCACTTTTAGAAAAAAGAAAACCTAATTATACTAATTCTTAGAATTATAAATACATTTAAAGTAGTCAAGTAAAAGAACTATCTTATTCTTTCTAGAATAGAGACATAATTCGCTACTGAAGCACCACCCATATTAAAAATGCCTGCTAAATTGGCATCTTGAATCTGCATGTCTCCTGCTTCACCAGTCAACTGCATAGCAGACATTACATGTTGAGAAACGCCTGTTGCACCAACTGGGTGTCCTTTTGACTTCAAACCTCCTGATGGATTTATAGGCAGTTTTCCATGCTTATGAACCCAGCCCTCTTCAATGGCTTTATAGCCTTCACCTACTTTGGTTAAACCCATTGCTTCGTATTCGATAAGTTCTGCAATAGTGAAACAGTCATGAGTTTCGACAAAAGATAAATCATCTAGGTTTATTTTTGCATCTTGTAAGGCATAACTCCAAGCTTGACGAGCACCTTCAAATTCAGTTTTGTCTCGCTTACTTAAAGGTAAAATATCATTTACATGTCTTCTTGCTCTAAATGCAATAGCTCGTTTAGCCGAAAGGGCAAGATCGAAGTCTTGTATAATTAATGCAGCTGCGCCATCTGATACCATAGAACAATCTGTTCTTCTAAGTGGCTCGGCAACATAAGGGTTTTTGTCTGAAATAGAATTGCAAAAATTAAAATCAAGATTTTTTTGCATATGAGCTAGTGGATTAAAATAGCCGTTTGCATGATTTTTAGCTGCTATCTTAGCTAATATATCTGACTTATCCCCATATTTTTGAAAATAAGCATTTGCAATAGTGGCAAATACGCCCGTAAAACCTCCTTTTGTATCGCCTTCTTCAGGTCGATAACTAGCCCCTAAGAGAATATCACCAACTTTCTCAGAAGATGTATCTGTCATTTTTTCAACACCAACAACAAGCGTAGTTTTAGCTCTTTTAGCTTCTATTGCATTCATTGCTGTGTGGATAGCTGCAGAGCCAGTTGCACAAGCGTTTTCAACTCGCATAGCAGGAATATACCTCAAGTCTAACTGAGAGACAGCAGGCAAAGCACCGTGAAAATCTTGTTTTTGAAATCCATTGTTAAAAGTACCTACAAAGATCGCATCAATATCTTTTGGTGATATTTCAGCATGATTTATTGCTTGTTGAACAACATCAGCAATCATGTTTTCGGATGTTTGTTCTTTATTTATACCAAATTTATTGTGTCCCCAACCAGTAATACAAGATGACATATAGACCTCCAGAATATTATTTTAATTACAAATCTTCATAAGTAAATTTAAAGTTTCCTTTGCATGTGTGTACATGGCATTGTGACCTGCATGTAATTCAAAAATTGGCCACTTACTTTTCCTTACAACTTCTCTTGAACTTTCTAGAGATTCATAAACAGGATTAGTACAAAAGATATAACTTAGAGGAAGGCCATTTCCAATTTCATTTTTTAACTTTAGCTTAGATTGAAAAGTACTAATGGGGTGAGGTGTTAATTGTTTGTTAAGCATAATTGATTTTCTGATATCAAAAACTCCAAATGCCTCTGGATTAGGTGCTGGGACTGAAAGTTTACCTTCTGATTTTTCAGCAAGCGCAATTCTTTCTTTAACCACTTCAGGTGGAGCTATATCAAAAGGGCTTTGACCGTCAGATAAAATTACTGCGTCAAAGTAAATAAGTCTATTAATTCTATCTTTCAATATGTCTGCCACACCACTAATTGTGCTCCCAGCAAAACTATGTCCAACTAATATTACATTGTCTAAATTATTGAAAATAATATGATTAACAATATCTTCAATGAAAGTATCTAAGGTAATGTTTGAAGATAACAAATGCTTTCTTTCACCTAAACCTGTTTGTGTAGGGCAAGTGACATTATAACCTTGATAGATTAAAGATTGTGCAACCTCTGTCCAAACCCATCCACCGTGCCATGCTCCATGAACTAAAACAAAATGGGGTTTATTATTTTTCATATCACTCTCTTTAAATTAATGAATAAAATGATAATATATACCATTACAATAAAGTATATTGATCAATCAATTTTGTCTCGAGCTAATTTAAGAATTATCATGAAAACTATTAACATCGCTATCTTTGGAAGTTCAGGAGCAATTGGAAAGGCTTTATGTCTTGAGTATTCAAAATATGAAAATGTAAATAAAATTTTTGCTTTTTCAAGAACTGGTGAGAGATTAAATAATAAATTGGTTATATCAAGAAACGTAGACTATACAAACGAAGAAAGTTTGAAAATTGAAGCACAATCTCTTAACTGTAAATTAGATGTTATTTTGATAACAGTTGGAGCTCTAGATAATCCAGAGAAATCAATAAAAGATTTTTCTGCAAATAAATTCATAGATATGTTTAATGTTAATACGATACCGACTGCTTTAATTGCTAAATACTTTTTGCCTTTACTTTATCGAGACAGAGTAACTAAATTTGCTTCTTTATCTGCTAGAGTAGGAAGTATTGAAGACAACCAACTAGGTGGTTGGTACTCTTATCGTGCATCTAAGTCAGCCTTAAATATGATTTTAAAAGGGCTTTCAATTGAACAAAAAAGATTGAACCCTGAAAGTATAATTTTTGGGTTACATCCTGGAACAGTAGATTCTAAATTATCACAACCATTTCAGAAAAATAATAAAGAATATTTTACACCGGAATTTTCTGCCCAAAAGTTAAGGGAGGTAATTGAAAGCAAATCTATAAATGACAACGGCAAAATATTTGCTTGGGATAATAAAGTAATTCCATACTAAGTGTTAGGCTTATATTCCGGTATATTGTAATTAGTAAGATGTTTCTGCCAAAACTCATCTGTAAAACTTTTTCCCAACCTCATGAAAATGTAAACTATACATAATGTCAAAACCGCTCTTAAAAAAAGAGTTACAATTATATTAGAACCTATTAGAGATACAACTGCAGTATCTTCAATTATACTGTGAAGCATCCCTATTAGAATTATGATACCAAACACATCCTTGTAATGTAATTTTCCAGTTTTAACTTCCTTAATTAAAAGACCTGCTCCAAAACCAATCCCTAAAGTGACCCCAACAACGGCAATCGTAGAAGCTTTTTCTCCAACACCAAGAAAATTCAAAAAAGGCTTTAAAGCTTTTTCAATTAATCTCTCAACACCTATATATTTTAAAAAATCTAAAATTATTACTAACGCAACAATTATAATAAATATCATAGCAAGTCCCTTCAACTGGGACAAAGCCCAACTTAAAATATCTGGCGCACTTTCTAAGCTTGGTAATAAAATTGTAGCTGGGTAGTTCATATATCCAGTAATCTGGAAAAACAAATTTAGAAGGTAGCATGACAAAACACCGAGACCTAGCCTAACAAATATCATTGCACGAGCTCTCACTCCTGCTTTTCGACAGATAATAACTTCTATAGGTAAAGAATGAGTAAATAATATTAATAACCCTAACACACTTGCCTGTGCAGCTGTAAAAGTTTCATCAATTGGAAGCCCTGAAAAAATTATTAAACCTGCATAAGGACTTGTAAGCATCGATGTTGTAAATACTAAAGAAATAGCCTCAGGTAATCCCAATAAAAGCATTAAAGGGGCACAAAATGTATTTAAAACCTGAACAAAACCTATTTCCTCTAATATCTTAATAACTATGAGAGTTGGTATCATCACTTTGAAAAGTTCTAGAGTTATCTCATAAGATGATATGGATAGTTCTTTAATTTTATTCATAAATCATTCTCTAAAAAGGTTAACTATATTGAAATTTATCTTTTTGAAAATAAATCTTCCACATTATAAACGTAACTATAAGTAGATTTGTGAAATTCCAAAAAATTCCATTCACAAATGCTAATTTATATGATTGGGTTAAGTCAAATATTTCACCTGACATCCAGCCACCTAGACCCATACCAACAATTGTAGCCATAATCACTAAACCAACTCTTTCTCCAACTTCTTCAATAGGCAAATATTTTCTTATTATCATTGCATATGCCGGGACAATCCCTCCTTGAGAAAGTCCAAACATTAATGAAACTATATAAAGTGATAATTGACTGTCAAACGGTAAGAAAAATACTAATGAAAGCATTTGTAAGAAAGACCCTATAAACAAAGTATAAACAGGGCCAATTTTATCAGATAAATATCCAAAACCAATTCTGCTTATCATTCCCGAAAAGAGCATTACCGACAACACTTGAGCACCTATTCCTAACCCAAAACCTCTTTCAACGCATAAAGCAACAATATGTACTTGGGGCATTGCCATTGCTAAGCAACACCCAATACCTGCTAAAATTAATAAAATTTGTAATTTGCTTGGTGATAAATTATTTAGAGATGTGTTTTTGGTAGCTATATCATTATCAGATATATTATTTGCAATGTTGTTTTTTAAGAAATAAGAAATGGGAAACATAATGGTTGCACAAATTATTGCTATGATAAAATAAACCTCTTTCCAGTTATTTAATTCTAGAAATGAACTTATGAGAAGTGGCCAAAAAGCTCCCGCCACGTAATTAGCACTAGCTATAATTGCTACGGCCAAGCCTCTTCTTTTTTCAAAGAAATTACCTATATCAGCCATTGCAGGCCCAAAAAAAGTAGCTGCAGCAGTTCCCATAAAAATTTGTAAAATTAATAAATGCCAGAATTCAGTTGAAATTATCGCTGCTAAATATGAAGAAACAAGTATAATTGTTGCAAAAATAATTGGTATTTTTAAACCAAATCTATCAATAACTTTTCCAATTAAAAAATTACCAAGCCCAAAACCCACCATAGTAGTCGCATATAGTAGACTTGCTTTACCCCTGTCTATATTAAACTCTGTTTCAATAGCAGGCATAACAACAACAACTGACCACATACCAACAGTACCTACTACTCCTATTGTAAACAGAAGTATTAACCTTAACCATGACTTCAAACTGTCTTGTTCAATTGAAGTTATTGTATGTCTATCTTTTATAGAATCAACCATCAGTTACTTTCAGAAAATTTATTATATTATACCCTTATCTTTAAGGTTTATAATTTCACTTTTAGAAAGACCAATTTTTTCTGACAATATCTCATCTGTATGTTCTCCTAGTAAAGGAGGGGCCATCCTGTAGGTTGGAGGTGTCTGTTCCATTTTAATTGGATTTGCTATTAATTTTAAAGGAGCCTTACCTGTTTTTTTATGATCCATTTGCACAACCATTTCTCTTGCTTTAACGTGAGGGTCAGAGAAAACTTCGCTTAATGTATTGATTGGACCGCAACCTATTTTTTGCTTTTCTAATTCTGTTAACCACCATTCAGATTTATGTTTTTTAGTAATCTCGTTTAAAGTATTTGTAACGAACTCTCTATTAGAAACTCTATCTGCGTTAGTTTTAAACCTTGCATCTTCTAGTAACTTTTCTTCACCAGCCAACTTACAAAATCTTTCAAAAGTAGGATCGTTACCTATCGATAAGACTATATAACCATCTGAAGTTGGCATTACTTGGTAAGGGACAATGTTGGGATGTTGATTGCCCAGTCTGTCAGGATTCTTATCAGTAGAAAGAAAATTCATGCCCTGGTTTGCTAACCACGCAACATGAGTATCCAGCATTCCAATATCAATGAATTGTCCTTGACCTGTTTGAATTTGATGCCTCACTGCAGCTAATATTCCTACAGATGCAAACATTCCGGCCATTAAGTCACCAATTGGAACTCCTACTTTCATAGGTTCACCATCTGGATCTCCGGTAAGTGACATAACGCCGCCCATAGCTTGAATTAAACCGTCATACCCAGGTCTAGACGCATATGGTCCGGTTTGACCAAAGCCAGTGATTGAGCAATAAATTAATCTTGGAAAATCCTTTTTTAAGTCTTTGTAACCAAGACCATATTTTTCTAAAGTGCCTGTTTTAAAATTTTCAACTAAGATATCACAATCTAACAACAATTTTTTTACTAGGTCTTGCCCTTCTTTTTCACTTAGATTTATTGTAATAGATTTTTTATTTCTGTTTGCCCCACAATAATAAGCACTTAGGTCAGTATCTTCACCATTATCATTTTTTACAAACGGTGGAGCAAATCCACGAGTATCGTCTCCTCCTCCTGGCCTTTCAACTTTAATTATATCAGCACCCAGATCACCAAGCATTTGTGTACAATACGGACCTGCCAATACCCTAGTCAAATCTAAAACCTTTATACCTTCAAGTGAATTATTCATAATTTAATCTCTTACAGTTTATAAAATTTTATGTTGCATTGTTTTTATAAAATTTTAGATTTACTAAAATTCATTTAACATTATTGTATATTCTTAACATCTTAAACAAAAATTACCAATAAACTTATCCTAGAGAATTAAATGACAAAATTAGATATTAACAAACCAAAATTTGGTGAATTAACAAAAATAGCATCAGATTTATATTGGGCACATTTTGAACTACCTTTTCGTTTGAATCACGTAAATTTATTTCTAATGGATACACCTGAGGGTATTTTAATCCTTGATGCAGGATTAAAATCTGAACACTCTGAGGAACATTGGGAGGCTTTACTTAATGGCCCACTAAAATCAAAAAAATTTGCAGGCATTGTAATAACTCATTACCACCCTGATCATATTGGGATGGCTGGATGGTTACAAAAAAAGCTTAACATAAAATGTTACACAACGGAAAAAGAGCTTTTTACGGCTAAAACATTTAGATCAATGCCAGATGATGAATATGCTAAAATATTTAAAAATGTTTTTGTTCGCGCAGGTATGAGTGAAGAAGATATTATTGCCAAAGGTCCTGCTACAAGGTTATATAAAAATAGAGTTTATGAACTTCCAGAATTCGAAATTATCAAAGCTGGTCATGAATTTAATTCAAATGACGGAAAATGGATTGTCAGAACCGACTCTGGTCATTCACCCGAACATATTTCTTTATTAGATAAAGAAAGAAAATTGTATCTTTCTGGAGATTTTTTATTACCAAGAATATCTCCTAACATTTCGGATAACTTTTTTGACCCATTAGATGATAGATTAGGTGAATATCTTAAATATTTAAATGAAATACAAGAAATTGGATCTGAAACCAGAGTTTTCCCATGTCATGACTGGCCATTTGACGAAGGTGCACAAAGAGCCAAAGATTTAATAAAGCATCATAATCATAGATTAAGTCTAATAATTGAAGCTTTAAACAAGAAAAGTATTACTATCATGGATTCCATAAGTATTATTTTTGATAGAAAAATTGGTGATGAACAAATGCACTTTGCCATTGGAGAGGCTCGAGCACACCTTATACACCTTGATGTAACTGGCCAAGCCAAGAGCGAAATGGATGAGCGTGGAACAGTTCATTATATGAAAAATTAAAACTTAGATTCACAATTTTTTAACCAACCACCAAGACTGAATTAATCAATTAACGATTACTTATTAATCATTTTTTTGATTATTGAGTTTTTATGACTAAATTTTATACTTAAATGTCTTTTTCTTATCAACTAACAATCTATCAATTCTTGTTATTACATAAATGCATAACATTGGATCATAACTTAATATTCAAATGAAAGGTAATATTTATGTTGTCACAACTTTTAAAAAAATTAACTATATTTACGTTTATGTTATTATTTGGAAGCAAGGTATTTGCTGACGGTCATAGTGCTATAAAGATAGGTATTTTACATTCTTTATCTGGAACCATGGCGATTTCTGAAACGACATTAAAAGATACAATGCTAATGTTGATTGATGAACAAAACAAAAAAGGAGGTCTCTTAGGTAAAAAACTCGAGCCTGTTGTAGTAGACCCTGCATCTAATTGGCCACTATTTGCAGAAAAAGCTAGAGAATTGCTCACAGTATCTAAAGTCGACGTAATGTTTGGATGTTGGACTTCGGTATCAAGGAAATCTGTTCTTCCGGTAATAGAGGAGTTAAATGGTTTATTATTTTATCCTGTACAGTACGAAGGTGAAGAGAGTTCTAAAAACGTTTTCTATACTGGTGCTTCCCCAAATCAACAAGCGATACCTGCTACTGACTATTATTTAGAAGAGCTAGGAATAAAGAAATTTGCTCTTCTTGGTACTGACTATGTATATCCTAGAACAACTAATAAAATTTTAAAGCAATACTTGATTGATAAAGGTATTCCTGAATCAGATATCTTTGTAAATTATACTCCGTTTGGTCATTCAGACTGGTCTAAAATTGTTGGAGATGTAGTTGCTTTGGGAGCTGATGGTAAAAAGGTAGGTGTTATTTCAACAATCAATGGAGATGCTAATATTGGTTTTTATAAAGAATTAGCTGCTGCTGGTATTAAAGCTGATGACATTCCTGTTGTTGCCTTTTCTGTCGGTGAAGAAGAGTTATCAGGCCTTGACACAAAAAACTTAGTTGGTCACCTAGCTGCATGGAATTATTTTCAGTCTGCTGAATCTGATTTAAATACAAAATTTATTGATCAGTGGAAAAAAACAATGGGTGATAAAAGGGTGACTAACGACCCTATGGAAGCTCACGTAATTGGTTTCAAAATGTATATAAAAGCTGTAGAGAAAGCTGGAACAACAGATGTAGATGCTGTTAGGAAAGCTATGTATGGCTTAAAGGTTCCTAACTTAACTGGTGGTATAGCTGAGATGTTACCAAATCATCACTTATCCAAACCAGTACTCATTGGTGAAATCCAAGAAGATGGTCAGTTTGATATTATAAGCCAAACAAAAGAAGTACCTGGAGACGCATGGACCGATTACCTTAAGGAATCCAAGGTCTTAGTTTCTGATTGGAAGTCATTAGGATGTGGCATGTACAATCAAGACACTAAAACATGTATCCAAATTAAATCAAATTATTAAAAACAACCCAAAACTTAAAAGACTGCAGAGCTTTAAATGGTTCTGCAGTAGTTAAAATGAATATTTTATTTAAAATCATAATAAGTCTTTTTGCAACTGTGTTATTTACAAGTTCGTTGTATGCTTCTCAAAATTTAAAGTTTGAAAATGTACTATCAGAAAACTTTAAATTAATAACTAAGAGCTCCTCTAAAACCATTGATCCAGTTATTAAAAAACTATTGAACACGAATGCCCCTATTGTTGGCGATTTCCTAAAAAAATGGAAAAACAAGAAGCTCTATTTTATTAAAAAAACAAACTCAATTGTTTCGTTAAAAGAAATTAACACTAATGGTTATGAGCTTGTTCAATTTTCAAATAAAAAAAATCTAGGTTTTTTTAAAAAAGCAGAAATAAAAAAAATAAAGCCTAATAGCGGTGTCAGGTCAAAAATTTCAAATGCCTTAATAGGTTTCCAGCTATTAAGTACCGATGTTAATATTAGAGTTAAAGGTTTAGAAACATTGAGTAGAAAATTTAATCCTGAACATTTAACGCCATTGAAGAATGCATTAGCTAAAGAAACTAATTTGAAAATTAAGAAAAGAATGTCCCAATTATTAATATTTGGAACCATACAATATAGTCAAAACGAGAATGAGATAATATCATCTCTAAAATCACTGGAGGGGAACCTATCTATTGAAGCCAGAGGTGTTATTTCATCATTACTTAAAAATAAGATATTTGTTTCTTCTCAAAAGCCAAACTCACCTAACTTAGCTAGGATAATTATTCCAGGGGTGACATTAAAAAATTCAGATGGATCAAGTTTAAAGCCTTCATTCTACTCTAATAAAAAACCAGAAATTACAAAACAAGAGGCTTTAAAATTATTAATAAATGGGAATTATATAAAAAATTATATTTCACCTTCAAAAAGAGATGAAATCTTAAAAAAGAACATCAAAAATAAATATGTTGAAAATATTCCAGTAGAAACACTAAAAACAGATGTTGCTCGAATAAAAGCTTATAATGTTTTAGTAAGTTTAGGTAAATCACCTCCTCTTATGACTGATCAAGATATTGATACAATTATTAATAAACATTTTTTTTATGCAATTTATGACGAAAAATCTTCTAAAGTTATTAATACGGCAAAAGAAGTTTTTAATAGTATAAACCACAAGGTAAATTTTTATAAATACTTAGATCTTATCTTAGATGGATTAAGTTTAACGTCCATATACTTTTTAGCAGCAATAGGCCTAGCGATAACTTTTGGAGTAATGCGAGTCATTAATATGGCTCATGGTGAATTTATAATGATCGGTGCATATACTGGTTATGTTATCCAACTATTTATCCCAAACCATACAATTTCATTATTAATAGCTTTTCCTTTGGCTTTTATTATTACTTTCTTAGCTGGAGTAGGAATGGAAAGATTAGTAATTAGACACTTGTACAAAAACCCTTTGGATACGTTGTTAGCTACTTTTGGAATTAGTATAGCATTACAACAAATAGCAAAAAATATTTTTGGTACTCAAGCTAGACCTCTTACCTCACCTGACTGGCTTGATGGAGCATTAGTTATAAATGACGTTTTATCAATAAGCTTAATAAGAATAGCTATTTTTGTTTTAGGTTTAACATTTTTAATTCTACTTGTGTTAGTTATGAACAAGACAAGGTTAGGATTGGAAACTAAAGCCGTCACTCAAAACCCCATGATGGCGTCAAGTATGGGTATTAACCCAGATAAAATAAATATGCTAACATTTGGATTTGGTTCTGGTATTGCAGGAGTAGCTGGTGTTGCCATTGGATTGTTTTCAAAGGTAACTTCTGAATTGGGTTCAGAATATATAGTCCAAAGTTTTATGACAGTTGTGGTTGGAGGAGTTGGCAATATATGGGGAATGCTAGCTGGAGCAACCATGATAGGCATGCTTCAAAAATTTATTGAATGGTTTAACCCATCAAACACCCTAGCAGCTCAAACTTACATGATCATATTTATAATTCTATTTATACAATTTAGGCCTAAAGGGATTATTGCATTAAAAGGAAGAGCCTCAGAGGATTAAATATGAAAAGTATTTTTTTAAATTATTTAAATAGTATGTCTTCATTTTTCTGGATCACGGCTATCATAATGATTATTACTATATCTATAGTTGTATTTAGTGAAGCCTATGGTTTAAATTTTGTTTCAACTAGTTTTGTTAAAATCTTAGGAAAAACATTATGCCTATGCATTGTTGCTTTGGCTATGGATTTAGTTTGGGGTTATTGTGGAATACTTTCATTAGGACATTTTGCGTTTTTTGGACTTGGTGGATATATGATTGGTATGTGGCTTATGTTCGAAAGGACTAAAAGTATTGTTATAGAGTCTACTCAAAACAATATCTTACCTTTAACCCATAATGAAATAAACGAAGCTATTGGAACACAAATTTTTGGTGTAGTTGGTGGTGCTGAAATCCCAATGATTTGGATTTTTGCGGATACTCTATCTATTCATCTTTTATTAGTCTTATTTGTACCAGGTATATTAGCCTTTATTTTTGGATGGCTAGCATTTAGGTCACGCGTCAATGGTGTCTACCTATCAATTTTAACACAAGCTATGACATTAGGGCTTTCATTGTATTTATTTCAAAATGATAGTGGTTTAAGAGGTAATAATGGTTTATCAGGATTACAAAATATCCCAAATTTTGATAATATAACCCAAGCTGAATTATCAATATGGTTTTTGATTGCCAGTTCTTTGACGTTAGTAGTCACATATTTTATCTGTAATTTAGTTGTCAAAAGTAAATTAGGTAATGTGATCAAGGGCATTAGAGATAATGAAACTCGGATTAGGTTTTTAGGTTACAAAGTAGAAAGCTATAAATTATTTGTTTTTGTAATCACTGCTATCATTTCAGGGATTGCAGGCGCTTTGTACTATCCTCAAGCAGGAATTATCAATCCGGCAGAGTTGGCGCCTATTGCTTCAATCTATTTAGCAGTTTGGGTTGCTATAGGCGGAAGGGGCAGTTTATATGGCGCAGTAATTGGCGCTGCTTTTGTTTCTTTATCATCTAGTTATTTTACTGGCGGCCAGATACCAAATATTAATTTTGGTATTTTTACATTGAAGTGGGTTGATTGGTGGGTAGTTATTTTAGGACTGAGTTTTGTTATTACGACGCTATATGCACCTAAAGGAATAGGTGGTTTAGTAGAAATAATGTTTAGGAAAAAACAACTATGAGTGTTTTATTAGAAGTTAATGGAATAAATGTAACATTCGATGGTTTCAAGGCCATAAATAACCTTAGTTTATCTATATCAAACAATGAACTAAGAGCTATAATAGGCCCAAATGGCGCTGGAAAAACGACATTTATGGATATTGTTACTGGAAAAACTAAACCTGATTCAGGCACTATTTTGTGGGGACAGAAAAACTCTTCGTTGTTAAGAATGAATGAGGCTCAAATAGTAGAACTCGGTATAAGTAGAAAATTTCAAAAACCAACTTTGATTGAAACACAAACAGTTTTTGAAAACTTATTACTATCATTAAAAAAATCACGAAACCCTATTGCAACTCTTTTTTATAAAATGTCTCCAGATGATGAAAAAGAAATAACTAATATTGCAGTTGAAGTTAATTTAATTGAAAACATAGGAAGCTTAGCCGGTCAACTTAGTCATGGTCAAAAACAATGGCTTGAAATTGGAATGCTTTTAGCACAAAAACCTAACCTACTTTTAATAGATGAACCTGCAGCTGGAATGACTTCCCCTGAAAGAAAAAAAACAGTTAAATTATTAAAAAAATTATCAAAAAATCAATCAATAGTAGTAGTGGAACACGACATGGAGTTTGTTAAATCTTTAGAATGCAGAGTTACAGTTCTCCACGAAGGAACTGTAATAGCAGAAGGTTCTCTTGATCATGTGTCTCAAAATGAAAAAGTTATTGATGTTTATTTAGGGAGATAATAATGCTTCAAACTAATAAAATTTGTCTTCATTATGGATCCTCGCAGATTTTGTATGATATTTCTCTCAAAGCATCTATTGGTGAGATAACATGTTTAATGGGTTCGAATGGCGTTGGTAAAACATCTTTATTAAAAGCCTTATCTGGTAACCATCCGAGCAGCTCCGGGAATTATTTTTTAAATAACAAAGATGTTACAAATCATAAAGCTTACGAATTAGCATCTTTAGGTGTGGGTTATGTTCCTCAAGGAAGATTAATTTTTCCTTTACTTACTGTTGAAGAAAATCTTATGACAGGATTTTCTGTTTTAAAAAAAAATGAACAATTAATACCCACATTAATCTTTGACCTATTCCCAGTCTTAAAAAAAATGCTCTCCAGAAAAGGTGGTGATTTATCTGGAGGTCAACAACAGCAATTAGCTATAGCAAGAGCATTAATTACAAAACCTAAATTTTTACTGTTAGATGAACCTACTGAAGGAATTCAACCAAACATAATCACGTTAATTGGAGAAGTGATTGATTATTTGAAATCCCAAAAAAACATGGCTATAATTTTAGTCGAACAATATTTTGACTTTGCATTTGCTAGAGCTGACCATATTTTTGCTATAACTAGAGGTGAAGTAGTATATGAAGGAAAAAAAAAGATTATAGATAAGGTAAAGTTAAGGAAAGCTGTAAGCATTTAAATGTTAAATATAAATAAAACTTATCAAAGAGCGCATGGTGACATTGATGTAAAAATCAAAGATAACCAAATCAGTAAGTTTTTTCAGTCCGGTTCCGCAAAAGTTTTTTATCCTAAGTGCCATGATGAAATAAAAGAGCTTGTTTTAGTAAATACAGCTGGAGGGTTAACCAGTGGAGATGAATTTTCATATAACATTGACATAAACAATGAATCTAGTGTTTTTGTTACTACCCAGACAGCTGAAAGAGCTTATAAAGGATTAGAAAAAAGCTCAAACATTAAGGTTGAACTGTCGATAGACAGATCCAGTAATCTATATTGGATTCCACAGGAGTTAATTCTATTTAATAACTGTAACTTACGAAGAGACATAAATGTGAATGTTAAGGGCTGTTCTAATTTTTTATTGGCTGAAACTACAATTTTTGGAAGAACAGCAATGGGAGAGTATTTAGAAGAAGGAACATTCATCGATAATTGGAGAATTTATGAAGATACAAAATTATTACACGCAGAAGCATTAAATTTAATTGGAAATATTAAAGAACAGTTATCTAAAATAGCTTCGACAAATAGTGGTGTTGCTATTTGTAATATTTTTGTATGTGGAAAAAATTTTTTAAATAATGAAGATGAATTAAAAAAAAATATAATAAATACTGAAACTGTTTTGCTTTCTCATTCAACGTGGAATGACAAGTTGCTTATACGCATGGTAGCTCAAGACGCTTATGATTTAAAAAAAATTCAAAAAAAAATACTATTATGCTTGTCTAACAATTCACTACCCAAAGTATGGAATAATTAAGGAGTTCAAATGAAGTTATCACCCAGAGAAAAGGATAAAATGCTCATTAGCCTAGCTGCTATCATTGCTAGAAACAGAAAAGATAGAGGAGTAAAACTTAATTATCCTGAGGCAATAGCCTTAATATCTGATTTTGTAGTAGAAGGCGCGCGAGATGGAAAAAGTGTAGCAGACTTAATGGAATCTGGAGCTCATGTTGTTAAAAAAAACGACTGTATGAGTGGAATACCTGAAATGATTAATGAAGTCCAAGTTGAAGCCACATTTCCTGATGGAACAAAACTAGTAACAGTGCATCACCCTATTAGATAATGGAGCAGATAATGAAACCTGGTGAAATTATAACACTTCCTGGAGAATTAATTTTAAATAAAGATTCAATATCAATACAAATGAGTGTGGCCAATACTGGAGACAGACCAATTCAGGTAGGAAGCCATTATCATTTTAACGAGACAAACGAATATCTATCTTTTGATAGGCAAAAAGCTCTAGGAATGAGACTAAATATACCTGCTGGAACAGCAGTGCGTTTTGAACCAGGTCAAACACGAGACGTAGAATTAATAAAAATAAAGGGCAATAGAAATATTTTTGGATTTAATCAAAAAGTTATGGGAGCGTTATAATGACTTCAAAAATTCAGAGATCTTCATATGTAGAAATGTACGGCCCAACAACTGGTGATAAAGTTAGATTAGCAGATACTGATTTGTTCATTGAAGTAGAAAAAGATTTTACTGTTTATGGAGAAGAAGTTAAATTTGGAGGAGGAAAAGTAATAAGAGATGGAATGGGACAATCCCAAGTCACTCGAGAAGATGGTGCTGTAGATACGGTTATAACAAATGCTCTAGTAGTTGATGTCAATGGTATATTCAAATCAGATATAGGAATTAAGAACGGTTTAATACATAAAATTGGGAAGTCTGGAAACCCAGACACACAACCTAACATTGATATAATAATTGGGCCTGGGACAGAAATCATAGCTGGTGAAGGTAAAATTATTACAGCTGGTGGTTTTGACTCTCATATTCATTTTATTTGTCCTCAACAAATTGATGATGCTTTACACTCAGGTTTAACTACTATGCTTGGCGGAGGGACGGGTCCTGCTCATGGAACTTTAGCTACTACTTGTACACCTGGTTCCTGGCATTTAGGAAAAATGATACAATCTGCTGATGCCTTTTCTATGAACCTAGCTTTTGCAGGTAAAGGCAATTCATCCAAACCAGAAGCTTTAATCGAACAAGTTAATGCTGGAGCTTGCGCTCTAAAACTTCATGAAGATTGGGGCACCACTCCAGGCGCAATAGATAATTGTCTAAAGGTAGCCGATAATATGGATGTCCAAGTTATGATCCATACTGACACTCTAAATGAAAGTGGTTTTGTTGAAAACACTATTGCAGCCATTAAAAATAGAACCATCCATGCCTTTCATACTGAAGGCGCTGGTGGTGGTCATGCACCAGATATTATAAAAGTATGTGGAAATGAAAATATAATCCCATCTTCAACAAATCCAACAAGACCTTATACCATTAATACACTTGAAGAACATTTAGATATGCTAATGGTTTGTCATCATTTAGATAAATCAATTCCGGAGGATGTAGCTTTTGCAGAAAGTAGAATAAGAAAAGAAACTATTGCTGCTGAGGATATACTTCACGATTTAGGAGCTTTTTCAATAATTGCCTCCGACAGTCAAGCTATGGGTAGAGTTGGCGAAGTAATAATAAGAACGTGGCAAACGGCACATAAAATGAAACTTCAGAGAGGTCGTTTAAAAGAGGAAAAAGGCGAAAACGATAATGTTAGAGTGAAAAGATATATAGCAAAATATACAATTAATCCTGCTATAGCTCATGGATTATCTAAACATATCGGATCAATAACTGAAGGTAAAAGAGCTGATATTGTTTTATGGGACCCTGCTTTTTTTGGAGTAAAACCTGAAATTGTTATGCTAGGTGGAAGCATTGCATGTGCACAAATGGGTGATCCCAATGCCTCTATTCCAACGCCTCAACCAGTATACACAAGACCAATGTTTTCATCTTTTGGTAGATCATTAGAAACGTCATCGATTACCTTTGTTAGTAAAAATTCAATAGAAACAGGAAGTTTAAATAATTTAGGATTAGCAAAACAAACCATGCCTGTTGAAAACACAAGAAATATATCAAAAAAAGATATGATTTTTAATGATTTTTGTCCTGATATTTCAGTAGATCCTGAAACTTATGAGGTAAAAGCAAACGGTGAAATTCTTACTTGTGAACCAGCAACTGAGTTACCATTAGCCCAACGATATTTTTTATTTTAGAGAAAAGTTATGATAGCAGAAAAAATTGTATTTCATCCTAGAAAAGAACAGATAGAAGATACAATAACTTTATTCTATCATGAGAGATTTATTAGAAGAAAAAAATTAATATCAGACAATAAAATTGAATTTTTAGTTAATTTACCAGAGACAGTGTCCCTCAATGAGAATAATGGTTTTTTGTTAAATAATGGCTCTATAATTTTAATTAAACCTGCTAAAGAAGAATTATTAGAGATAGTTAGTGATAATTTAATAAAAATAACCTGGCATATAGGTAATAGACACATACCTTGTCAGATTGAAACTAATAGATTGTTAATACAACATGACAAGGTTATTGAAGAGTTGATAATAAAACTTGGTGGGAAAATAACAAAAATTAAAGATGAATTTAATCCTGAAGGCGGCGCTTATGGTTTAGGAAGAACACATGGGCACAAACACTAAAAATACAAAAAATAAATTTGATTACCATCAAGTATTATTTTCTTGGTTTTCACCAAATTTTCCTATAGGGAGTTTTAATTTTTCACACGGACTTGAAGCAGCTGTGGAAATGAAATTCATTCATGATAGCTTTACTTTAGAAAATTGGATATCCAATCTAATTACTGATGGATCCGGTAAAACCGATGTTATCCTATTGTCTAATGCTTACAGAGGCAAAAATATTAATGAGTTAGCCTTAGCTCTATGTCCTTCTAAAGAAAGATGGATAGAATCTATAAAATTAGGAAAATCTTTTTCAAAAAATATCCGTGATAATTGGTCTTATAATATCGAAGATGACTTGGCTTTTCCTGTTGCACTAGGAAAAGCTGGATCATTTTTTTCAATACCCCTAGATCAACTTTTAATAATATTTCTACAGAGTTTTGCATCTAATTTAATTACTTTTGGTATGAAACATATTCCATTAGGCCAAAGTGCTGGACAAAAAATTTTAATAAACTTAATTCCAATTATTCAAGCACAATCTATGAAATATAAAAATTATGACATTAAAGATATAGGTAGTAGTGCATTTATATCTGACTTGGCTAGTATGTATCATGAAAATTTAAAAAATAGGATTTATCAAACATGACTAATAAATTTGGCCCACTTAAAGTTGGTATTGGAGGACCAGTAGGTTCCGGGAAAACAAGCTTAACGGAAGCATTATGTAAAAAACTTTCAAAGACAATTTCCATGGCAGTGATATCTAATGATATTTATACAATTGAAGATGCTGAATATTTAATGAGAGCTCAAGCCCTACCATTAGAAAGAATTAAAGGTGTAGAAACAGGAGGCTGCCCACATACAGCTATAAGAGAAGATGCGTCTATTAACCTTCTTGCAGTTGATGAATTAAAAAATAAATTTAATGACTTAGAATTAATTCTAATTGAGTCTGGTGGAGATAATTTAGCTGCAACCTTTAGCCCTGAATTAGTGGACTTATCTATTTATGTTATTGATGTAGCTATGGGTGGAGATATTCCTAGGAAAGGTGGACCTGCTATTACAAGGTCAGACTTACTTTTAATCAATAAGACAGACTTAGCACCTTATGTCGGAGTTAATCTTGATCTAATGAAAAATGACGTTGAACACGCAAGAAATGATTTACCATATGTATTTGGACAAATGAAAAATAATCGGGGAATTGAGGATATAGTTAACTTTCTAAATAAACAAGGTGGTTTATCAGCAGGTCAAATTTAAAAATCATTTTGATTAAAATTTGTTATCCATATAGTTTGATATGGAGTTAGTTCAATATTTTGTTCATCTTTAAAACTCGTTTTTGTATCTAATAGATCAAACCATTCTTCATCATCAATTAAATTAATTAAATTAGTGTTTAAACTGATTATGTCTGAACTAACATTTGTTAATGCAAATATACTTTGTTTTCTATCTCTACTCTGTCTCCAGACTGAAAAAATTTTTTTATCTAGATTTAATGTGAATTGTGTTGCATTAGGATGAAAAGCAGGTTGATCAATCCTTATAGAAATTAACTTTTTTAGCTGTTCATAACATTTAAACTCTGTCGTGCTTTGCGTTTCAATTTTGGTAATTAATTCTGAGTAGTTCCATTTATACCTATTAAGGTCTCTTTTTAAATTATTTTTAAAAAAGGCATTATTATCATTTTTAGTTGCGAAAATAGAATTAAAATAAAATGCAGGAACTCCTTCTATAGATAAAATAATAGAATGTGCTGCTATAAATCTTTTTAAGGCAAATACACCATCTCTGTCAGAATCTGTATACTGCAGGGCATTAAATAAAGAAATATTTGCTTCATACACTTTTTCTTCTTTAGTTGAAACTTTCCTCATTGAAAATTGGCCGCCATTTTTCTTTAGTCGAACTAACATTTTTTTAATTTCTGAATCTGACAACAAACCCTCAGCAGGTCTCATACCTATACCATCATGTGAAGCTATAAAGTTGAGATAAGCATTTCCAACTTGAGCAGGAGGCATCTTCATACTCCATTTAGTAAGTACGTTAGAATTAGCAAATAAAAAAGTGTTAACAATAAGTGGTGGAAGGGGGAAATTGTAAATCCAATGAGCTTCATCATTTTTACCGAAATAACTCAAATTTTCATGCTTAGGTAAATTTGTTTCAGTTACAATGATTATATTATTATCAATTTGATCAACTATATCTCTAAGTAATTTGATAATTTCATGTGTTTTGGGTAAGTTCAGACACGTAGAGCCAGACTCTTTCCATAAAAATGCTACTGCGTCCAATCTAAAAATTTTGATTCCAAAACTAGCTAATTTTAAGATTAATTTTATAAACTCAAGCAAGACTTCAGGGTTTTTAAAATTAAGATCAATTTGATCATAACTAAATGTACACCAAAAAAATTGATCATCTTTAGATTGATCAACTTTTTTAAGAAGCTCATGATCCCTTGGTCTTACAACTTTGCTAATGTCAAAGTTCTTATTAACTGTATAAAAATAATCTTTACCAGGGTTGATGCCTTTAAGAAAATTTTTGTACCATAATCCTTCTGAAGAAGCGTGATTGATAACTAAATCTGTCATAATATTACTGTTTTTGGATAATTTTTTAATATCAGCCCATTTGCCATATTTTTTATCTACTTCATCATGACCCATTACAGAAAAACCACCATCACTACTTGCAGGAAAAAATGGCAGAATATGAATGCTATCTATAAATGTATTTAATTTATCATTATAGAAATTTGATAAATCATTAAGAGCTTTTCCTTTAAAACCTGTATTGATGCTATCAGCATAGGTTATTAAAAGAACTGTTTTTTCAGACCAAGCTTCTTTTCCAGATCTATTTTGAATAGATAACTTATGATCATGTATTAATTTATTAATTTCTTTTGAATATTGTAAAATTTTTTTATTGGGAAGCAAAAGGTCATAAATATAATTTAACCTTTTTAAAATATCTAAATTAACAAAATTAGATGAACTATTATTTGAACTCTTCATTATCTAATTCTACACTTTTCTTAAATCTATCTAAAAAGTCTGGAATAGCACTCAACACTCTACTCCATGTTGGAATA
Organism: Alphaproteobacteria bacterium; assembly: GCA_016777705.1. Lineage (GTDB taxonomy): Bacteria > Pseudomonadota > Alphaproteobacteria > Puniceispirillales > Marisalimonadaceae > Marisalimonas. The sequence goes on from JADHQW010000005.1 coordinate 20,386, forward strand.
AATGGAGTTTCCATAGGGTTTTCAAAAAATGATTCTCCTGCCTTCATAATATTTAATGCAAATAGTTCTACAGATTTTTCTTCAATATGTGAATCAAAAAACAATCCATTCATTTTAGCATCACTTCTATATATATCTATCATATCCAATGCATACCGATAATAAGTAGCCTTTAAACTTCTAAATGTTTCTAGACTAAATGTGTGTCCTTGTGTTGCAAGTTTTCTTATGAGTGCTTTTGTAATATCAATAGACATTCTTGATAACCCTGACTGATCATTGTCCTCTGAAAGATTTTGATGTTTATGATCATATGATTGTGCCAAATCAACTTGGCAAATTCTATTACTTGCCTGGTTTCTTTGCATCTCAGACAAAACACCGATCTCTAACCCCCAATCAGACGGAATTCTTAACTCAGGTAACAAGTTATTTCTAAAAGAAAATTCTCCAGCAAGTGGGTATCTGAAAGATTTCATAAAATCCAAATAATCACTTCTCCCAATAGTTTTCTCCATTGCTAATAACAAAGGAAATACTAATAACCTTGATACTCGACCATTCATTTTCCCATCAGCTACTCTAGGATAATACCCTTTACAAAACTCAAAATTGAAGGCAGGGTTAGCCACCGGGTAAAATAATTTTGCTAATAAAGTTCTATCATATGTAAGAATATCACAATCATGTAACGCCACAGATTGTGCCTCACCTCTTGCTATGGTCATACCTATACAATACCAAACATTTCTACCTTTACCGAACTCTCTTGGAGATAAACCTTTTTCCTGTAATTCTTTATCTAGTGCCATTAGCCTTGGTCCGTCATTCCAGAGAATTGAAAATGGTTGATTTAGTTTTTTAAAAAAATTATTAGCCTTATTATATTCACTTTTACTAGCTCTATCCAAACCGATTATAATATGATTTAAATAACTAGTTTTACTAATTTCATTTATTATTTTTGGAAGAGCTTTTCCTTCAAGCTCTGAGTACAAACTCGGCAAAATAAGTTCCATTGGATTTTTTTTTGAAAAGATTTTAAGGTCATTTTCTAGTCTTTCGTAATTATTAAGTCCTTTAACTCCGTAAGAAAAATCATGTAAATTAGCTACTAAGCCATTTTGATAAAAACTACCCATAACTGTCTTCCTTAAATTTAAAATTAATTCTATCTAAAGACTTTAAAACAACTTCTTTCCATCCATCTGGAGCAACTTGGTTAGCTCTAATGACTTTTTTTAATTTTAATTTGTTTAAGTTATCTTGGTCAGGTAATGGAACAACACAAGGCTGATTTGATAAAGCTAACATCGATATATCATTAGGACTGTCTCCTATTACAATGCTGTGATATTTTTTTTTAATACCTTCCATTTTTTTTAATATTATTTTCATTGCATCTCCTTTGGAACAATTATCACAAATATTAATAACTCTTCCTCCCTCATGAAGCTTAATATCTAAATCATTAAATATGCTTATAAGTTCATTTTTAATTTCTATTGGTCCTTTAAATATTAAAGGAATTGAATAGAGTCTATTTAAAGCAGATGTCAATTTTTCTCCGTTTAATCCTAAAACTTTACTTTGTTTACTGGCATTCATATCCTTTAAAAACAAACATTGGTTTCGTAAGGAGACTGGAACTTTGTTATTAAATATCTCAAATATTTCGTCTGCTGTTCTGCTAAGAATTAAAGATTTATTATTTTTGCCAAAGTGAGAGCAAACTAGATCTAAGTTATGTATAGCTGAGCCATTTTCAACTATATAGGGTATGTCTACTCCCAATTGTTCAGAAAAAGACTCAACTTCATTTTTAGTCTTACTTGTATTTGGAATTATTCTAATATTATTTCTAAGGCACTTTAATATAAAAGGTTTAATAGTATTAAATTGAAAATTATTATGATTTAGCAGTGATCCATCTAAATCTGTAAATATTAAAATATTTTTATTGTTCATGAGTAAAATTTAATCAAAACTTTAAAATTTTAAAGTTTTTTATTAGGCAACCTTAAAGGTTGGTGATTTATTAGGCAAAAGCATTCCTGCTATAATCACACTTATTGATATGAAAGCTAAACATTGAAGCACAAAAGAAAAATTATATCCATTTTTAAGTAATAGAGATGTAATTGGTAAAACGCTTGCACCAGCTGATAAATTAACCATGAATTTTATAGAAAGAACTCTTCCTCTCCAACTATCTTTAACATATTTAACTAAAATAACGTCAGTAATTGGGACTTGCCCAAAAACAAAAATCATTGCTGCTAACATAATAAATAACAAACCAAAATCAGATGACTGACTTGCTATATAAATAAAAATCAATTGCCCTAAACCCATAGCAGCCAGAACATATTTTGGAGGGATTTTATCAACCAACCATCCTGTTCCAATTTGTGAAAAAGACGCAATGGCATAAACTAATCCTGCTAGAAGACCTGTTATCGCTACATCATTTGAAATTTGTAACATATTAACTTCGAACAACCGTGGTATAAGAAAAGTTAATGATCCAAATATAAACCCGCCTGAAAGAGTAACTATGCTTAAACAAAATAAAACAGTTTGCCATCCTTCAGTTAAAGCAGATGAAGACTTACTTTTTTTAGTATTATCTACTTTCACTTCGGTTTCATCTTGTTCAATAAAAGCAAATAGTTGAGATATTCCAAATAACAAACATATTATTGAAGGAATAAAAAACCCTAAACGCCAATCAGCATACGCTATTAAAAAACCTGTTAGTATTGGAGCTAATGCAACTCCCATATTCCCCCAAACTCCATTTATTCCTAATCTCAAACCAACTTTACCTGGACGCTTAACAATCATTGCTATTCCTACTGGATGGTAAATTGCAGCAAAGAAACCTAATATACCAAGCGACAACCCTAACATTTCTGTTGATTGTGAAAACGCAGCTAAAAACGAACCTAATCCAAGGCCAAAAGGATAAACTGTAATTAGAATAGCTCGTGAGTATTTGTCAGCTAGCCATCCAGCTAAAGGTGCTGCTGCACCAAATAAAACAACTCCTAGAGTTCCATAAACAATTATTTCTTCGTAACTTAGGCCAAATTCTCTTCCAGCATCGAAGGCAGCCTTTGCAAATATAAGCATCATAAAATGATCTAAAAGATGACCTATATTGAGATAAAGATCAGGTATTGAATAACTTTTTGAGTTATCAAAAGATATAATTTTCATAATTAAAGTAACCTTAATTGAATTTTATTCATTAAGATAAAAAAGTTGTATAATCCGTATGTTTTAATTTTTCTACCCTAAGAGCATTTTCAGGTGCATTAGTATCCTCATATCCTATAGATACTCCACAAACTAACATTTCATTTTCTTTAAAATTTAGATGGTCAGAAATTAAGGTATGAAATTTAGTAAACGCAACTTGACCGCACGAATGTAATCCCTCACCTCTAGCACCTACTAATATGCTTTGTATAAACATACCAACATCCATAAAAGTACCAGTGGCTAACCTTCTATCCATAGTAATAAACATTCCAACAGGAGCACCAAAGAAATGAAAATTTTCCTGCATTTGTTTATCTCTGGCTTCAAAATCATCTCTTCCAATATTTAATAACTTATAAAGTTCAAACCCCACTGCTCTTCTTCTAGAAACGAAGGGCTCAAACCATTCAGTAGGATAATAATCAAATTCTTGCTTAAAATTTTTTGCAGACCCATCTTCAATAGATCCTAAAATTGATTTAGTTATAGCTTCTTTTTTCTTTCCTTCAACTACGTAGACATGCCAAGGCTGAATATTATGACCACTTGGTGCAAAAGCTGAACATTCTAGTATATTTTTTATTTTATTTTTAGGTATTGGATCAGGTAAAAATCTTCTAACTGATCTTCTTGAAATAAAAGCCTCTTTAACATCCATAATTCACACCTCAATGTAAGAAGTTAATAAAATAGTTAACTATTTAACTATTTACATATTTTATTTTTAATCAATTAATTTATTTAGTTTTCTGCAAAGATTTTCCTAAAGAAGTTTACTTTATCAATTCTTGCAAATAAATATGGTTGGGTTTCTTTTATAGATTCTGTTATACGGTTAGTCTTAGTGAAGTTGCTTTTTGTTTTTATTTTATTATCAGCAATTTGTGTTGGTATTTTCTTGTTTGATTTCCAGAAACTTAAAACTTTCTTCAAATATGGTATATTTTTAACTGGGTCGGAAGAATGATAATATTTTATGGCTTTTTCCCATGAACCGTGTTTATTTTTTAACTGTATCAAAAATGACGCTGCATATGAAACATTTGGTTCAATAGATAACATGTCTTTTATATTTTTAAAGTTCTGTTTATGCCATTTTAAGTTAATTTGCATACAACCTACATCAAGATTATTGTCACCTTTTTTAGTATGCTTTAATAAATATGACTTCATCTGATTTTTGTTATCGAAAAACAAACTTTTTCCAGCATGGTTAATTGTCCAAGGCCATACCACCATTTCATTATTTTTTAATATTCTTCCTGCTTCTGCTCGACCAATTCCCAAAAGTAAGCCACTTGGAATATCAGTTATATTTTCAATATTTCGAATAACATCTTTGCATTTAGATTTAATTTCTAATGCAAATGAACTTTTCAACATAAATAATATGTATGCTGTAATTATTAAGGTAATATTAAAAAAATTTTTTAAGGACATAATAAAAGTAATTAGCAATCAGTATGCCATATAAAAAATCATCTTAATTTTTTATAGTCTGGAGACCTTTTTTCTAAAAAAGAGTCTATACCTTCTATACTTTCATTGTCTCCTTGAGATTGAACCATGAAATCTGTTTCTAATTTGATTTGTTCAGCAAAATTATTACCGTAGGCAGATCTAGTTAATTTTTTAATTCTTGATATTGAGTTTTTAGGAAGATTTTCAAAGTTTTTTGAAAGTTCTATTGCAGTTTCTTTTGCATTACCTTTTTGAGCTAAAACATTAACAGCACCGATTTGATATAATCTAGAAGAATCAATTTTTCCTCCTATCATTGCCATTTCAGAAAGTAATTGACGTGGCATTGTTTCAGACAAAAATTTTGTTGCAGCTCCATCAGGAGTGAGACCAATTTTTACATAAGCTAAAGAAAAGAATGTGTGTTCACTCATAACAACAAGATCACATGCCATAGCCAATGATACACCTGCGCCAGCTGCGCCCCCCTCTATTGCAGAGATCACAGGTTTTGAACAATTATATATAGCTTCTATAGTTCCATTTAATTGATTTAAAGTTTCATATCTTTGTTCTTCGGTCATTGAACGTCTTGTTTTTAAAGCATTCAAGTCACCACCTGCGCAAAAAAAATCTCCTTCACCAGTAATTACAATTGAAAAAACGTCTTTGTTTTCTTCTGCTATTTTGATTGATGATTGAAATTCGTCATGAAACCCTTTTATCATTGAATTTCTTTTTGTAGGATTGTTTAAAGTCAATAACATTGTGTTGCCATGGATTGTGTTTTCAATAATAGACATATAATTCCTGTATTTTAAAAATTTAAAGATAATATATTATTGAATTTAATGATAAGTTTCGTCAACCTTCAAAAAATAAAAACAGGAATTCAAACACATGATGGAAAAAGAGGAAGCATTAAAATTAATTATGAATGCAGCTCTAGAAGCCGCTATGCCACGAGGTAAGTTTAATTATATTCCTGAACCACCTAAAGGAAATTTAATTTTATTAGGGGGCGGCAAAGCTGCTGCGAGTATGGCTGCTGAGTTTGAAAACATCTATAATTATCCACTACAGGGATTAGTAATAACGAGATATGGTCATTTTACGGATACTAAGTTTATTAAAGTTCATGAAGCTTCACACCCAAACCCTGATAAAGCAGGTTTGTTAGCCACCCAAAAGTTATTTAATATAGCAAATAAAGCAACAAAGAATGATCATATAGTTTTTTTAATTTCTGGGGGTGCATCATCACTACTCACTTTACCCTTTAATGGTGTCTCCTTTGAAGAGAAACAAAGAATAAATAATGAACTTTTAAAATCTGGTGCTCCAATTGATAAAATGAATATCGTTAGAAGATCACTTTCTCAAATCAAAGGAGGGCGACTAGCTGCGGCTATTTTTCCTGCAAGGCTTACAACTTATATGATTTCAGACATACCAGGTGATGATCCAGCCTATATTGGTTCTGGGCCCACTATTCAAGCAAATGGTAAGAATGAAGACGCTATTTCTATATTAGACAGTTATAAAATAAATATTAGTGAGAAGCTTCATGATATTATTATTAAAAATTCATTACCCCAGCTTCATAATACTCCTAAGTATATGCTTGCAACTCCAATGATGGCGCTTAAAAATGCAGCTAAAGTAGCTGATGAACAAGGTTTTATTCCTATAATTTTGTCTGACACTTTAGAAGGTGAAGCGCATGCTGAGGGAAAAAAAATGGCTGAATTAGCACTGCAAATTAAAAAAGATAAAAAATACAAAAATATAAATTTGAATAAACCCATAATACTTTTATCAGGAGGAGAGACAACAGTCACAGTTAAAGGTGACGGTAAAGGAGGAAGAAACACAGAGTTTATGTTATCCATGGCCATAAACTTAGATAAAATGAAAGGTATAAGTGCTCTGGCAATTGATACAGATGGTATCGACGGCATTGAGGATAATGCTGGTGCATATATATCTGAA
>JADHQW010000131.1 GCA_016777705.1 Alphaproteobacteria bacterium
AATTCGTCGAATTCACTTTTACCATCTTCAGAAGAACCTAATTCTTTTTGAATAGCTTTTAATTGTTCATTCAAGTAATATTCACGCTGTGTTTTTTCCATCTGTTTCTTAACACGGCTTCTAACTTTTTTTTCTGAGTCTAAAACACTTATTTCGCTATCAATTTTAGTTATTAACTTTTCAACTCTTTGCCAAGGTTCAACAATATCAAGAAAAGATTGTTTTTCTTCTATACTTAACAAAATATGATTTATTATGGTATCTGTTAAAACACTTGGATTAGTAATTTCTGATATTGTAGATAAGATATCAGAATTGATTTTTCCATTTAATTTAACAAAACGTTCAAAAGAGTCTGACAACCTACTAATGTCGTGAGAAGAACTTTCTTTTTCGTTTTTAGTATCATTAATTAATCTTGCTTTTGCACTCAGATAAGAATCGGAAGATATAATTTTATCTATAATGCATCTAGATTTACCCTCTACCAATACCTTAACAGTTCCATCTGGCAACTTTAAAAGTTGAAGAATATTTCCAATGGTACCGGTTTTGTATAAATCTTTCTGACCTGGATCTTCAACAGATGATTTTTTTTGAGTTAACAGTATTATTTCTTTATTGTTTTCCATTACAGATTCTAGTGCGTTAATAGATTTAATTCTTCCTACAAACAGAGGTGCGATCATGTGAGGAAATATAACGATATCTCTAAGAGGTAAAACGGGGTGTATAATTTCAGTCAAGATATCAACCTTTATATTTATCAATAATATGAATTAACTTTATATAAATGATAATTTCAAACAAAAATACAAGATCAAAAATTTATAAAGAGTTATTTATTTCTTTTTTCTTTTTTTCATGAACCAATAGAGGTTTACTACCTTTTGAAATAACATCCTCATTAATAATAACTTCGTCAATATCAGGCTCAGAAGGTAGCTCAAACATGGTATCCATAAGAACATTTTCAATAATAGACCTAAGACCTCTGGCACCAGTTTTTAGATTTATAGCTTTTTGAGCAACCGCCTTAAGAGCGTTATCTCTAAATTCTAGTTTTGTATTTTCCATTTCAAATAATTTTTGATATTGTTTTACAAGCGCATTCTTAGGTTTGGTTAGTATTGTAACTAAAGCATCTTCATCAAGATCCTCTAGAGTTGATAGTACAGGAAGCCTGCCAATAAATTCCGGAATTAAACCATACTTTACTAAATCACCTGGCTCTAGATCTTTAAGAATATCACTTTGAGATGTCTCCTGTGAATTAACGATTTCAGCACCAAAACCTATTGATGAGCCTTTATTCCTATTTGAAATAAGTTTATCTAGACCAGCAAAAGCACCACCACATATAAAGAGAATGTTAGTGGTATCAACTTGAAGAAATTCTTGTTGAGGATGTTTTCTTCCGCCTTGAGGAGGAACCGCCGCAATAGTACCTTCCATAATTTTTAACAATGCTTGTTGTACACCTTCACCACTTACATCTCTAGTTATAGAAGGATTTTCTGACTTTCTTGATATTTTGTCAACTTCATCTATGTAAACAATACCCTTTTGAGCTCTTTCAACATTATAATCAGAAGCCTGTAACAATTTTAAAATTATATTCTCTACATCTTCCCCAACATAACCAGCTTCAGTCAATGTAGTTGCATCTGCCATGGTAAACGGTACATCTAATATTTTAGCTAAAGTTTGCGCTAACAAAGTTTTTCCACATCCGGTTGGACCAACTAATAAAATATTTGATTTTGAAATTTCTATATCATTCACATCTGTTGCATTATTTAATCTTTTGTAATGATTATGAACAGCGACTGATAGAACTCTTTTAGCTTTTGATTGACCAATAACATAATCATCCAAAACTGAGCAAATTTCGGCGGGAGCAGGAATACCCTTTTTATCTTTTGTAATTGTTGATTTATGTTCTTCCTTTATGATATCCATGCACAGCTCAACGCATTCGTCACAAATAAAAACTGTTGGACCAGCAATTAATTTTTTTACTTCGTGTTGGCTTTTACCACAAAATGAACAATACAAAGTTGTTTTATTTTTACCTTCATTTGTTTGATCATTCATTTTTTTTCCTTTTTTTGAAAATATTTATAACATTCTATCTGTTTTAATCAAAATGCAATATAAAATTAACCTACTTCTTATCTGGTCTTTTATTTACCACTTCATCAATCAAACCTTTTTGAAGTGCGTCTTCAGGTGATAAAAATGTGTCTCTGTCCATAAGTGCTTCTATTTCTGCAATTTTCTTGCCAGAATGTGTAACATAAATTTGATTAAGTCTTGATCTTAAATTAATTATTTCTTTTGCATGTATTTCTATATCACTTGCTTGACCTTGAAATCCCCCGGATGGTTGGTGAGTCATAATTCTTGCATTAGGAAGACAATATCTTTTATTTTTGGCTCCTGCTGTTAACAAAAGAGAGCCCATGCTAGCTGCTTGACCAATACATACAGTAGAAACATCGGGCTTTATATATTCCATAGTGTCATATATTGATAACCCAGAAGTAACTACCCCTCCTGGAGAATTAATATACATAGATATATCTTTTTTTGGATTTTCAGCTTCTAGAAATAACAATTGTGCACATACTAAAGAAGCAATTCCATCATCTATAGGTCCAACTAGAAAAATAATTCTTTCTTTTAACAACCTTGAATAAATGTCATATGATCTTTCACCTCTACTTGTTTGCTCTACAACCATAGGAACAAGAGCCGACTTTTCGTTAGTAGGGTTAAAAGAATTATAAAAATTGTTAGACATCATTCAAATCACTCCAAAATAAAAATTATTATTATTTCTTATCTGTTTTTTTAACTTTAGTTATTGTTTTTTTTGACACTTTACCTGCAACTGATTTATTTGATTTTTTTGCTTTCGCAGCCTCTTTTTTTAAATCTAAATCTTCTTGTTTGTAAAGCTCTTCAACTGTTACAGTTTTTTCTTTTGTGTTTGCTAATTCCATAATAAAATCAATTATTTTATCTTCAAATATTGGTCCAGAAAGTTGCTGTTGAGCATCAGGATTATTCTTAAAATAATCCATTACCTGTTTTTCTTGACCAGGATATTTTTGTATTTCTTTCATCATAGCATTTCTAGTATCTTCTTCTTCAACTTTAATATTATTTTTTCTACCAATCTCAGAAAGTAAAAGTCCTAGCCTTACCCTTCTTTTTGCTATTTCAGATGCATCCAGCTTTTCATCCTTCGACATGCCTTTATCTGCATCTGGTTCATTGTCATCATGATCATGTCCAGCATGATTATGGTCATGGTCAGGTTTTGCGTTTGGATTCATTGCTTTACATATGCTATTATATTCTTCTTTTTCAAGGGTCTCAGGAAGCTCAAAAGAAACAGTATCTGCCAATTTATCTAATATCTGTCTTTTAGACTTTTCTCGGCTAGCTTGATCATGTTGTTTAGACATCTGTTCAGACACAGCTTTTTTTAGGGCATTTAAATCTTCCATTCCTAATGTTTTTGCAAAGTCATCATCAATTTTCACATCTACATCTTCTTTTATTTCGTTGATAGTTGTTTCAAAATTTGCTTTTTTACCTGCTAAATTTTCAGCTTGATAGTCATCTGGGAAAGTAACTTTCACGTCTATTGTTTTACCTTTTATGGCTCCAACTAGAGCATCTTCAAACCCAGGAATAAATGTATTTGATCCAAGTTTTAAATTATGGCCTTTAGCTTCACCACCTTCAAATGCTTTACCGTCGACTGTTCCTAAGAAATCAATAACAACAGTGTCACCAACTTTTGCAGCTCTATTTTGTTTTATTAAAGCAGTACCAACATTTTCTTTTGCTATTTTTTCTACAGCATCCTCTATTTCTTTATTACTGATCTTAACAACGGGCTTGGTGATTTCCAGACTGGATAAATCAGGAATTTCAAAATCCGGCATGATCTCAACTGATAATTTTGCTTTCAAGTCTTCCCCGTCTTCAAAAGAAACAATTTCAATTTTCGGCTGGGAAGATGGTGTAAGTTTATTTTTTTCCATAGTTTCTTTAGTAGCACTATCAACAGATTCTCTAACCACTTCACCAAGGACCTGTTTTCCAAACCTGTTTTTTACTACTGAAACTGGAACTTTTCCTGGTCTGAAACCAGGAAGATTAGCCTCTTTGGCAATGTTAACAAGTTTTTCATCAACTAATTTACTAATATCTGAACTAGTTATAATAACTTCAAATTCACGCTTTAAACCTTTTGACAAAGTTTGAGTAATTCCCATATTATTTAACCTTTTTTAATATTCCTAATTCAATTTTATTTACATGATATTGGTGCGGGCGAAGGGACTTGAACCCCCACACCTTGCGATACAAGAACCTAAATCTTGCGCGTCTACCAGTTCCGCCACGCCCGCATATTAATCAAACTATATCTAATTTAATTAATAGCTAACTTAGGAATGCAAAAACGTCAAGCTAGAATGAAAAAAATGAGCTGGGGCGAGTGACCGGCTTCGAACCGGCGACCTCAGGTACCACAAACCCGCGCTCTAACCAACTGAGCTACACCCGCCATACTTCATTATAATATTAAAATTCATAAACATTAATTTAATTAATTTTAATTATTATTAAGTCATGTATAAGTATTTAATAATTCAAATTTAATCAAGGTTTTATTATAGTGGAAAAAGATTTTTATAAAATTGCTGATAGGAACAATAATCTAGGAACAGAAACTGCATTTACAGTTTTGGCAAAAGCCAACAAATTAGCATCTGAAGGTAAAGATATTATAAATTTAGGAATTGGACAACCAGATTTTCCAACCCCAGAACATATAGTTGAAGCTGGCATAAAGGCTCTAAAAGACGGACATCACGGCTACACTCAATCAACAGGAATACCAAAACTAAGAGAAGCTGTTTCAAATGATATTTTTAGAAGACATAATGTAAACGTTTCACCAGATAAAATCTTAATAGTACCTGGAGGAAAAGTAATTATATTTTTTTCAGCTATGTTGTTAGGTGAAAAAAACAAAGAAATTTTATACCCTAATCCTGGCTTTCCAATATATGAATCTGCAATCAATTACTCAGGTGCAAGAGCAATCCCTTATAAACTTAGTGAAAGTATGGGTTTTTCCTTTTCAGCTGACGACCTACTCAACAAAGTTAACGATAAAACCAGCTTAGTTATTATAAACAGCCCGGCAAATCCAACTGGTGGCGTTGTACCTAAGAAAGAATTAGAAAAACTTGCAAAAGGTTTGATGGATTTTCCAGATGTTACTCTAATGAGTGATGAAATTTACGATCAATTTTGTTTTGGCGAGAATAACTTTACCTCGATGTTAACTTACCCTGAAATTAGAGAGAGGCTAATAATTTTAAATGGATGGTCTAAAACATATGCGATGACTGGATGGAGATTGGGTTATGGTATATTTCCTAAAAAACTATATGATATAGCTGAAAAACTGGCTGTTAATATACATTCTTGTGTAAACGCGAGTGCTCAATTTGCTGCATTAGAAGCATTACAAGGCCCACAAAACTGTGTTACAGAAATGAACAATACATTTAAAAGAAGAGCTGAAATAATGCAAAATAGCCTTAATAAAATAGAAGGGTTTAGCTGTCAAAAGCCTAACGGCGCTTTTTATTGTTTTCCAAACATAACTGGGACAAACAAAACTTCAACTGAAGTACAAAACCTGCTTTTAGATAAATTAGGAGTAGCCACAGTTGCTGGACCGTCTTTTGGTGATTATGGAGAAGGATTTTTAAGGCTTTCTTGTGCAAGCTCAGACGAATCTATTGAAGAAGCGACAATGAGAATAAAAAGTATTTTTTAAATAATTTTTTGCCTAATTTTTAATCATTTTTTTTTAAATTATACAAATTTTCAAATGTTATTTGAGAATTTGGTGTAAATAATAAATATATATTTTGAAGGATACAATATATGAAAAAAATTGAAGCTATTATTAAACCATTCAAATTAGATGAAGTCAAAAATTCATTATCTCTTATTGGCATACAAGGTCTAACTGTATATGAAGCTAAGGGTTTTGGTCGTCAAAAGGGTCATACTGAGTTATATAGAGGGGCTGAATATGTCGTCGATTTTTTACCAAAAGTAAAAATTGAAATTGTTGTTGATGACGACCTTGTTGAACCAGCTATCGACTGTATAGAACAGTCTGCGAAAACTGGTAGAATTGGTGATGGTAAAATTTTTGTGTCATCTATTGATCAGGCTATCCGTATTAGAACGGGTGAAAAAGGTAATGATGCAATTTAAATTATAAATGGAGTAATCACAAGATGTCAGACGCTAAAAAAATCAT
>JADHQW010000132.1 GCA_016777705.1 Alphaproteobacteria bacterium
AGCTTCTAAAATTTTTAAGACCAGAGATAAAGTTTAGCTCTTTATTGGAGCTAAAAAAACAAATTGGGATTGATACACAAAAAGCAAAAAAATTTCATAGTTTAAAATAATTTACATATCAAGTTAATAGGATGTAAAACAATAATTTATAAAAATCAAAAAAATTAGGTTTTTATTAATAAAGAGAAAAAAATGACTGATTATAAAGATACCGTTTACTTACCAAAAACAGATTTTTCTATGCGAGCAGGCTTGCCTGCAAAAGAGCCTCAAATATTAAAAGTATGGGAAAATATTGGTTTATATAAAAAATTAAGGGAACAAAGAAAAAATTCAGAGCCGTTTATACTGCATGACGGACCTCCATATGCGAATGGTAACTTACACATAGGGCATGCATTAAATAAAATTATCAAAGATGTAATTAATCGGTCTCAATCTATGATGGGTAAAAATGCTAATTACGTACCTGGCTGGGATTGTCATGGTTTGCCGATTGAATGGAAGATAGAAGAAAACTACAGAAAAAAGAAAAAGAGTAAAGACGATATCCCTGTTGTTGAGTTTAGAAAAGAGTGTAGAGACTTTGCAAAAAAATGGATGGATATTCAATCAGAAGAGTTCCAGAGATTAGGTGTGTATGGGGATTGGAAGGCACCTTATTCTACTATGAAATATGAGTCTGAAGCTCGTATAATGTCTGAAATTGGTAAATTTCTTATGAATGGTGGTTTATATAGAGGTGTTAAGCCAGTTATGTGGTCACCGGTTGAAAAAACGGCACTTGCTGAGGCTGAAATAGAATATCATGATCACATTAGTACAACTATATTTGCTAGATTTCCTATTTTAAAATCACCAAATAATAATTTAACTGGCCATGAAATTATAATCTGGACAACTACTCCATGGACAATGCCAGGCAATCGCGCTGTTGCTTATGGTAAAGATATTGAATATTCATTATTAGATATTTCAGATGTTGAAGAAAATTCTTTAGCAAAGAGAGGTGACAAAATTTTAATAGCTTCTGATTTATTAGAAGAAGTCATAAAAGAATTGTTGATATCTGATTATAAAATTTCAAATAAATTAAAGGGTGATGACTTAAAAGGATCTATTCTCGGTCATCCATTAAATAAGTTTGGTTATGATCATGAGGTCCTATTATTAGAAGCTGATTTTGTTACAACTGATCAAGGTACTGGCTTTGTTCATATTGCTCCAGGACATGGTTCCGACGATTTTGAGTTAGGTAAAAAAAATAACCTACCAATACCTGAAACTGTTTCAGACAATGGTATATTAGACGATAAATTACCTCTTTTAGGTGGTCTTCGAGTTTTGAAAGATAATGAAAAAATTGCGGATATAATGTCAGAGCATGGTGCTTTAATTGGGAGAGGGACTTTAAAACATTCTTATCCTCACAGTTGGCGATCAAAGGCACCGCTTGTTTTTAGAACAACTCCACAGTGGTTCATATCCATGAAAACAAATGATCTAAGAGATACTGCCCTCAAGGCGCTGTCTGAAACTACCTTCTACCCTCCACAAGGAGAAAATCGACTTACCAAAATGATTGAAGATAGGCCGGATTGGTGTATATCAAGGCAAAGGGCATGGGGTGTGCCTCTAGCTATTTTTGTAAATAAAAAAACACAAGAACCTTTGAGGGATCAAGACGTTGTTGATAAAATTGTAGAGGCATTTAAAATTGAAGGTGCGGATGCATGGTTTCAAAAGCCATCATCCTATTTTCTAGGTTCAAAATATAATCCTGATGATTATGAAGCTGTAATGGATATTGCTGATGTTTGGTTTGACTCAGGTTCTACTCACGCTTTTGTTTTAGAAGATAGAGACGATTTATTTTGGCCAGCTTCTCTGTACTTAGAAGGCACTGATCAGCATAGAGGTTGGTTTCATTCTTCTTTGTTAGAAAGCTGTGGAACAAGAGGAAGAGCTCCATATGATGCTGTATTAACACATGGTTTTGTTTTAGATCAACAGGGTCGTAAAATGTCAAAATCCCTTGGAAACATTACAGCACCTCAAAAAGTGATTAATGAGTTTGGAGCTGATATTTTACGTTTATGGGTTGTTGGTTCTGATTATTATGATGATTTAAGAATTGGTAAAGAAATCCTTGTAAGGCACGCTGATCATTATAGAAGGTTAAGGAATACATTGAGGTATCTCTTAGGTGCACTTAACGGATTTGAAAGAAATGAAGAAGTAGATTTTAATGAAATGCCTGAGTTAGAACAATGGGTATTGCATAGAGTTTCTGAATTAAGTAACAAAATTCTAGAAAATACGAAAAATTTTAATCTCCATGATATTTATACAGATATTCATAATTTTTGTACTATTGATTTATCTGCGTTTTACTTTGATATACGGAAAGACACTTTATATTGCGATGAATTAAATGGTAAAAGCAGACGTGCATGTAGAACTGTTATGGATATTTTATTTAAATCTTTAACAACTTGGTTGGCACCAATTATTTGTTTTACAGCTGAAGAAGCATGGCAAAACAGGTATAAAGATCCTGAAAATTCTGTACATCTTCAAACCTATTTTAAGTCAAACATAAATTGGCATAATGAAATGTTAGGAAATAAATGGTCTGAAATTAGAGAATTTAGATCAGTTGTTACAACTGCAATAGAAGAAAAAAGGAAAGAAGGTTTGTTAGGTTCAAGCTTACAGGCAAAAGTAATTATCGGCGCTAATGAAAATGTACATGAAAAACTAAAAGACATTGACTTACCTGAACTTTTTATCTGTTCTGATGTAGAAGTAAATTTGAATAATCAATTAGAAAACAACTCTATGAATGTAGAAGTTGAACTTGCTTCTGGTGGAAAATGTTTGAGATGTTGGAAAGTTGTTAAAGAAGTGAAAGATGAAGTAGAAATTTGCAACAGATGTTCGATTGTGGTTAAGCGTTAATTTAATGAAAAAAAACTTTGGAATATTTAATCTAACATTAATTTTGATTATATTTGTTGCGTTAGATTATCTTACAAAATCATGGGCAATAGAAAACTTATTTATTGAATATAAGTCAATTAAATTAACATCATTTTTATCGTTTACACCAGTTTGGAATAGTGGAATCTCGTTTGGGTTTTTACAAGATTTAGGACAAATTGGTAGGTATGGGCTAACAATTTTTGCGCTTTCGGTCAGTGTTTGGTTAATACTCTCTTCTTTTAAGTTACCTAGATATTCATCTCTTGGCTTCATATTGATAGCTAGTGGAGCAATAGGTAACGCTATTGACCGAATAATCTATGGTAAAGTTGTTGACTTTATTGACTTTTATATTGAAGATTTACACTGGCCAGCGTTCAATCTTGCTGATACAGTAATATTCATTGGTGCAGGTTTATTTCTCTTTAATCAATTTTTTACTTCTGAGAGTTCTTATTATGAAAAGTAAATTTTTTAAAATGTCATTTTGTTTTTTGCCTTTAATAATGTCAATTTCAAGTTGTTCTGATTTTAGAAAAGCTGTTGGAAAAGAAAAAGCAATACCAGATGAATTTTTAGTTTCAACCACACCCTCTCTTTTAGTGCCACCTGGATATAATATTGACCCTGAAGTTTTTAAAAATAAAAACGCATTAGTGAAAGAAAATTTTAGTTTAAGTGAAAAGATAAAAATTAATGATACAAATAATATCTCAAGTTTTAAAGAGTTATTTATTTCAAAAGACATTCCAAAAGATATTAGAAAAATTGTTGATGAAGAAACATTAGGTGTTTCCTTAAGTGAAAGAAGGGGGATTGATATTTTGTTTGGTAATGTTCCTAAGACTGGAACGGTTTTGAATGGGAAAAAAGAAGCATTAAGACTTAGAAACAATAAGTTATCAGGAGAAAAACCAAATTCAAGCCCTACTCCGGCTCTTGATATAAATTCTGGAAAACCAATAGTTATTAAATAATAAAGACTTTAAATGGAAATCAGAAAACTTCCGGATAACCTTATTAATCAAATTGCGGCGGGTGAAGTTGTTGAAAGACCGTCATCGGCACTTAAAGAGTTAATTGAAAATGCCATTGACGCTAAATCAACTCAAATAAACATTTTAATTGAAGATGGTGGTAAAAATTTAATATCAGTATCTGACAATGGAATTGGAATAGAAAAAAAATATGTCCCTTTGGCAGTTGAAAGACATGCCACATCAAAGTTACCTAAAAATGATCTAATCAAGATAGATTATCTAGGTTTTAGGGGAGAGGCTCTTCCTTCAATTGCTGCAGTAAGTGAGCTAAATATTCAAACAAAATCTATAAAATCTGATGAGGCTTGGTCTTTAGATGTAATTGCAGGTACTGTTAAAGAAATTTATCCTTCTTCTAGACAATCAGGGACTATTATATCTGTAAAAAAACTTTTTTATGCAACACCTGCTCGATTGAAATTTTTGAAATCTTCTCAAGTTGAAAGCGGTTATTGTAATCAAATGATATTAAAGCAAGCTTTGGCAAATCCAAAGATTGGCTTTAAATTTCAAGCAAATGGTAGAGAATTATTAAATATTAAACCAGAACTCAATTCCGATGATTTATTTTTGAATAGAATAACAAATGTTATGGGTCAGAATTTTACAGAGGAAGCTATAAAAATAAATAATGTCAAACCTATTAAAGAAGAAAAATTTGCAAAGATACATGGTTTAATTAGTCTGCCCACTATGAACAAATCAAATCATAATCAGCAATATTTATTTGTAAACGGGAGGTGTATTCAAGATAGAAATTTATCAGGTGCGATAAGAGCTGCTTACCGTGATACACTTCCAAAAGGTAGATTTCCTCTTTTCTGTCTATTTATAGAGGTTCCCAGTGAGTTTATAGATGTAAATGTTCATCCAGGTAAAACAGAGGTTAGATTTCAAGATAATGCTTTGATAAGAAGTTTATTAGTTGGATCAATTAGCCGTGAATTAAATGCTAGCTTTAGTCGAACTACAGGTGATATTTCCAAAGAGGCAATAACTCGGTTTGAGACATACAAAAACATAAACATAGAAAACTATGTTAATGAAACTCAAACATTCTTTGAAAATAATAAACTTTCTCCATCAATAAAATCTATCAAAAGTATCAATGAAGAAAATCCAACACCGCCAAATGATCAACAAGATGACTTTCCTTTGGGCGTTGCTCTCGCGCAATTCAATAAAAACTATATAATTTCAAGAAATTCAAATGGTATTGTGATAGTAGATCAGCATGCAGCTCATGAGAGGTTGGTATTAGAAAAAATGAAGTCTGCACGAGTAAATAAATCTATTGAAAAGCAAATTTTATTACTTCCAGAAGTAATAAATCTTCAGCCAATACCATTAGCTTTAATCATAGAAAATATAGATTTATTATCAGAAACAGGTTTTGTTATTGAACCTTTCGGTGCAGGTATGGTTATAGTTAGAGAAATTCCGGCGCTAATTGGGCACGCAGATATAAAACAAATTATTATTGATTTAGGGGATGATTTATCCTCAGCTGGTCTACCATCGTCCTATCTTGCCAAAGTTGACTTGATATTAGGAAATATTGCTTGCCACAGGTCTGTTCGGTCAGGACGAGTTTTAAATGAAACTGAAATGAATAATTTACTAAGAGAAATGGAAATAACTCCTAATTCAGGTCAATGTAATCATGGTAGGCCTACTTCTATAAGTCTTTCATTAAAAGATATTGAAAAGTTATTCAATAGAGCCTGATCTAATTAATCTTAAGATCGTTAATTTAGATTTACCGTATGCTTTAGTATCAAATACTTCATATCCTTCTACTTGAAAACTTTCTTTTTTACTACTTTCAGCAAAAATATAGCTGTCATTATTAATTAAGTTTAATTCTTTTAAGCCAATTAAACACTCTTCAATAATCGATGTATTATAAGGAGGATCTATAAAAATTATATTAAATATAGTGCTTATTTTCTTAAGTGCCTTTACTGCATCATCCTTTATTAAATTAATTTGAATTTTATTTTGATTTTTTATCTTTAATTTTGAAATATTTTTTTCAATTACGTGAATTGCCTTTGGGTCTTTTTCAATGAAATATACAAGTTCAGTACCTCTTGATATTGCCTCAATTCCTAGTGCTCCAGTTCCACTACAAATATCAAGAACTTTAGATGTGCTTAAATTCAGATTGTATTTATGAGATTCTAAGATTGAAAATAGAGATTCTTTTAA
>JADHQW010000133.1 GCA_016777705.1 Alphaproteobacteria bacterium
TTTTAAAAATAAATTTATTTTTTCAAAATAAAAAAAATATGGAGTTTAAATGATTATTAAATATTTTTCTTGGATAAGAGAACATGTTGGAAAATCTGAAGAAAACTTTGATCTACCAAGTAACGTAACAACTATAAATGAATTGATAGAACATTTAAATGGTTTAAATAATCAATACAAACACGCCTTTGCCAAAAGAGACCTTATTAAAATAGCTGTAAACAAAAAATATTCTCCATTTGAAACCAAAATAAACAATAATGATGAGGTTGCTTTTTTCCCTCCTGTTACAGGTGGATAAATGAAAAAAAAACATACTGCTATAATTGATGTTAGAATTCAGAGTGATGATTTTGATGTAACCAAAGAAAATAATAAGCTACAAAATGATGAACCTGGAGCAATTGTAAATTTTGTTGGTATTGTAAGAGGGTTTGATGAAAAAAAAAATGAGTCTATAAAATCATTAACTTTAGAGCATTACCCTGGAATGACTGAATTAGAAATAGAAAATATAGTTAATGAAAGTTGTGAAAGATGGAGTATTTCTGCAGTGACAGTTATACACAGAATTGGAAAATTATTACCCTCTAATCAAATAGTCTTTGTAGGTGTTGCTTCCAAACATAGACAAGACTCATTTGATGCCTGTAACTTTGTAATGGACTGGTTGAAAACACAAGCGCCATTTTGGAAAATTGAGGACGATGGAAACAAAAAGAAATGGGTTGAATTCAATTCACGAGACAACGATGCTGTAAAAAAATGGATAGTTTAATGTTACGTTTATTTTTCATTAACCAATTTATTGTAAGCATCTGTTAATTTCAGGCAAATTTCACCAGGTGTGAATTTATAATCACCAATTGATTGAACAGGCGTAACTTCGGCCGCGGTCCCAGTCAAAAAACATTCTTCAGCGTCAGCCATTTCCTCAGGCATTATTTTTCTTTCTACAATCTCTATACCATTTGCTTTTGCCAGACCAATTACAGTCCTTCTTGTAATGCCATCCAAAAAACAATCTGCCAAAGGGGTATGAATTTTACCATCTGGCATTTTAAAAAAAATGTTTGCTCCTGTAGCTTCAGCAATTTGTCCTCTGTAATCTAACATTAAGGCATCGCTGTATCCTTTGGCTTCTGCCTCATGTTTAGATAGGGTACAAATCATATATAATCCTGCAGCTTTAGCATGAACAGGGCCACATTCTGGGCTTGGACGTTTCCATTTAGCTATATCAAGCTTAATACCTTGCATTTTTTGGTCAGGATCAAAATAACTTGGCCATTCCCAAACAGCTATAGCAACATTTATTTTAGTTGTTTGAGCCGAAACAGCCATCATTTCACTTCCTCTCCAAACCACTGGCCTTACGTAAGCATCAATTAATGAATTTTTTTTCAATAATACATTTTTAGCTTCTATTATGTCATTTTCCGTAAAGGGTATCCTCATATCAAGAGATTCAGCTGATTTGAATAACCTAGTTGTGTGCTGTTCAGTTTCGAATATTTTACCGTTATATGCTCTTTCTCCTTCAAAAACACAACTAGCATAATGCAACCCATGATTTAATACGTGAACGTTAGCAGTTCTCCAATCAACAATATTACCATTATACCAAATATAACCTTCACGATTATCAAACGACAAATTAACCAAAAAATTTCCTCCCTAATAAGATATTATTTATAATCCACATTATTTTTAAATAATCAAATATTTAGAAATAAGTTTTATAATTAATTAAGTTATTAAGTAATTTTCTTTTACAATTAAATTTTAAAAAATATTTTCTATTTATAAAAATTTATATTAAAGCTAATCTATAAAAATGAATAATCAAAATTTACAAACTCAAAATTTTCATATCTTAGTAATTGATGATGATCAAAAATTAAGATCATTGCTTAAGCAATTTTTAGAAAACAATGGCTTTAGAGTATCTGATGCAGAAGATACAACTCAAGCAAAAAAAATAATGGAAAGTTTAATCTTCGATCTATTGGTTATTGACATAATGATGCCTGGTCAAAGCGGATTAGATTTTTTAAAAGAAACTAGACAAACTAACTTAATACCCGCTCTAATGCTCACTGCAATGTCAGATCCAGAAGACAGACTAGATGGTCTTGAATTTGGTGCTGACGACTACATGACAAAACCTTTTGAACCAAGAGAGCTTTTACTAAGGATTCAAAATATTCTTAGACGACATATGTCAAATTTTATTAAAAATAAGGATATAAACAATACTAAGTTCGGCCCATTTTTATTTAATAAAAAATCATTAAATTTGTATAAAAATGATATACCAGTTCATTTAACAACCTCAGAACAAAAATTACTAAATTGTTTTTGTTTATTTCCAAACAAAGCTTTTACAAGAGATGATATTAACAATTCTCTTGGTGGATCAATGGAAACGCGATCCATAGATGTAGCAATTGCAAGAATTCGTCGTAAAATAGAAGAAGATCAGAGACACCCTATTTATTTACAAACTGTTAGAGGTATAGGTTGGATGTTACAAACTCATGACGATAAGACTGATAATGATTTTTGAAAAAGAGTAAATTATGAGACTGCGAAACATTACACCTAAAAGTCTTTTTGGAAGAATGTTGGCTATTATCCTTGTGCCAATAATTCTTGTGCAAATAATATCGGTTTCGATATTTTATGAAAGGCATTGGGACTGGGTATCGAGACATATGTCAAAAAATTTAGCTAAGGATTTAGGTTTATTAATAGATGAATTAGGCAACGAACCTTCAAAAGATCAAAGAGCACTATCTGCGGTTAGAGCAAGACAATATTTCGATATTATATTTTATTGGCTTGATGGAGGTATATTAAAACCAAACCAATCTTTTAAATCTAAATTTAGAAACTTTCGTACTTCCCTAGAAAGTCGAATTAAAAAACCATTTTATCTATCTTCAATCGAGGATTCAACAAAGTTTTATGTAGATATCCAACTTGCAAATGGAATTGTGAGAATGAACATAGATAATAAAAGATTATTTGTTCCTACCGGAATTACATTTATTATATGGTCGGTTGGTGCTTCCGTCATACTTTTCTCAATTGCTATAATTTTTCTTAGAGGCCAGGTAAGGCCTATACTTAAATTAGCAAATGCTGCGAGACAAATTGGATTTGGAAGAGAAGTTACTGACTATAATATTGAAGGTGCAACCGAAGTAAGAATTGCTGGAAGAGCTTTTCAAGCTATGAGACATAGAATAAACAAACAAATATCTGAGCGTACATCTCTTCTTGCTGGTGTTAGTCATGACTTAAAAACACCTCTTACTAGGATGAGACTCCAATTAGCTATGATGAGTAATATTGAAGATATAAAAACAGAATTTGAAAATGAAATAATAGAATTAGAAAATATGATTGACGCTTATTTGGATTTCGCAAGAAATGACCGAGAAGAACAAATGGTTGACGCTAGTCTATTTAAATTGCTTCAACAAGCAGCCAAATCTTCAGATCCAGACGGCAGACAAATTCATATTTCTATTCCACCTGAGAACCTTCCAGTTTTTCCTATTCAAGTTCAATCTATTAGAAGAGCATTAATAAATCTTTTTACTAATGCAATGAGATATGCTGGAAAAGCAAGCGCCCAAATACAAATATTTGACGATCATAGCGAAATAATAATTGATGATAATGGCCCAGGGATTCCGAGAGACAAGCGAGAAGAAGTTGTTTTACCTTTTACAAGATTAGACAATTCAAGGAACAATAAAACAGGAGGGACTGGTCTTGGCTTATCTATAGCAAAAAATGCTGTACTCAATCATGGTGGAGAACTTATACTAGAAGACAGTCCTTTGGGTGGGTTAAGGATAAGATTATTGTTGCCTTTATGATTTAATTTTTGATTATCCCAAGCATTTGCCCTAAATCCTCAAAGTCTCTTAAGTCTTTATCTAAAAATCTGATCGTGCTGTCTAAACTATTACCTTTTTCTGTTAAAAAAATATTTACAGCTTTAAGAAAAACTATATTTAAAGCTATAGACTTAAGAGCTTTTCGGGTTTGGTTTTGTCTCCCTTCAACTATATCTAACAAATTAGAGACAAAAGAACAGTTTTTTTCAAGTAGCCTTAAAAAGTTTTGAGCCTTAACATTTGATCTTTGACTGAGAATTTTAAAGCTTTGTCTATATGGCAAAAAACTCTCAAATCTTAAAGTTAAACCCTCTAGAATTTTTTCATAAGTATTAGAAACTGTATCCTCATTAATATCAATTTTGAATTCATTTAAAGTTTGTGTATCAAGTTTTGAAATTAATATTCTTAAAAAAATGAAATTATAATCTTTACTATTTTTTGAAATTATTTTTTCAGCATCTTTACCAGAGACTTTACTAACAAAAATTAATTCATCAAAAGTTATTTCATCTTTTAAATTTGTCCCAATTATTGAAAAATATCCTTCGCATAATTTCCATTTAATCATTTCTATATTTTTTTTCATATGGTTAGCTCAGTTATTTGAATTTAAATAAATTGCTTTTTGTTTTGCACAACTAATTGTATTATTTAGCAAGTCAAATAAACCATTTTTTTTAGAAGCGAGTATTTCTAACCCAGCTTCAGTTGTACCACCAGGACTAGTAACATTTTGTCTTAATATTTTAGGATCAATATTTGATGATTCAAGCAGCATAGCGGATCCTATTAATGTTTCTAAAGCTAAAATTTTTGCAGATTCTGCTGACAACCCTTGATTTATTCCAATTTTGGAGAGCACCTCGACTAAGTAAAAGATATAAGCTGGCCCAGAACCAGATATTGCCGTTACAACATTAATCAAATTTTCATTATCTAGGCATATAGCTTTACCAAACGAGTTTAACAAAGTATTTGTATTTTCTTCTTCATTTAGACTTAAATTATCACTTTTGCAGTAACCAGTAACTCCTTTTCCAACTGATGCAGGTAAATTAGGCATTGCTCTTACAATTTTAATATTGTCGTGAACTTTATTTTTAAACCAGGAAAATGATAATCCAGCTGCGATAGAAATAAAAAGGGTCTTTTCAATATCAATGACATTGAATTGTTTTATAGCATCTAACATCTGCTGAGGCTTAACTGCTAAAAAAATTATATCAATATTTTCAACATTTGATTTATTTAGCATTTCCTTGATATTATCAAATGCTTTAAAGCCATCGATTTTAGCGTTTTCTCTTAATAAAGTCTCTTTTTCAATAATATAAAAATTGAAATTTAATTTTTTTAATAGCCATCCATTTGCAATAGACGATCCCATTTTACCATATCCGAATAAAACTATATTTTTCATTTTCAATCCAATAGTTAAATTAAAGCAGTTGAAACGTAATCATTTATAAGCGTTAAGCGTTACCTTTGATTTGTAAAAACATTAACTCTATACATCCCTGTTCATTAATATCACCATAAGCTAAATTATGCACAAATAATGAAAAATTATGAAACAAGCCAGACGTTAGCTCTAAATTAGTATCAATCAAATTTAAAAGGTTTTCGTAAGTTAAATTATCAAAATAGTTTTTAGAAGAATGATATTTAATAATATTCTGATTTATATTAAATGAAAAATATCCATCAGATGATTGCTCATTTATACGATTTATCAATATAAAAAAATCATAAACCTTATTCTTAGGAATTTCTAAATCTAAAATATACTCAAAAATTATTTTTTTTTCTTTGGAACTAATATTTAGATAATAATCTGCAACATCACCTTTGAAATTATAGGCAAATTTAAACTTAGATTTAGGTTGTTTAGTCCAACTATGTTTTTGCAATACATTAAGAATCTTTTCTGATTCTATAAAATTATTAAAATTTTCTATCATTTATAACTACATATGGTATATAATTTACTTTATTGAAAATAATATACTACATGTAGATTTTTTAAACTAAAAAAAATGATTATTTATCTTTTAATTTTGTTAATTTAGGTTTTACCGTTTTCTTTTCCAATTTTATCTTTAACAAATTAAATTCTGAGTTCAATTTTTCATGTCTATCTAAAAGCGCTTCAAAATCTTCTCTACTTACGATACCTTGAGAGTTTATGAATTTTTCAAATCTACTTTTAATTATATTATCAACCTCATTTTTTAAATCAGAAAAAGTTGTAAGTGCTCCAGAAATTACAGCAGCCGTATCTTTTAAAAAAAAATTT
>JADHQW010000134.1 GCA_016777705.1 Alphaproteobacteria bacterium
TCAAATGATTTTGAAATATTGTCAGTTTTAAGGAATATGAAAATTATAGGAATTTTTACAAGACTTGCCATGAGAGATAATAAAAAAAAATATTTAAAGTTGATACCTTATGCATGGGAATTAATCGAGCTGAGAATGAAAAAGAATAAAAAATTTGAACCATTGAAAGAGATATTAGATATTAATTTTTCGAAAAAAATAAGGTGCTTAAAATGAAAATTAATACTGCATTAATTTTATGTGCTGGTTATGGTAAAAGGTTAAGTCCATTAACTTTAGACATACCAAAACCACTTTTAGAAATTAATGACATTACTCTTTTAGAAAATACTATAAATTTACTTCAAGATCTTAAAATTAAAAAAGTCATTATAAATACATTTTATCTAAAAGAAAAAATTTATGACTTTATTGAAAAAAAAAACTTTCAAATAGATTTAGAAATAATTGATGAAGGAAAAGATATTTTAGATACTGGTGGAGGTATTTTAAATATGATGAATTTTTCAAATGAAAAAGATTTTTTAACAATTAATCCAGACACCCTATGGAATAAAAACTATAAAAAATATATTCAAGAAATGGAAAAATTTTATTTTTCATATAAAATTAGAAACATACTTTTACTCGTTAAGCAAAATTTGAGCTTTGATAAAGGTTTAAACGGAGATTTCAATCTTGATAAAAATAAAATTAAAAAAAATATTAAAAATCAGTATATTTATACTGGCTGTCAGATAATCAATAAGACTTTGTTCGATAAATTTTTAAGTAAAAATTTTCCAGTTTCTGAAGTATGGAATAAATTAATGGATGTTGGTCAGTTGTATGGTTATGAAAGTTTAGAATCTTTTAAACATGTAACTAACATCGATGTTTATAACAAACTATTAAAAGACAAGTAAATCTTTTGCTCTAGAAGTATCTAAATATCTACACTCAGTAACTTCTTGATTTAAATTTAATTTGATTAAAAGTGGGTTGCCAGTTGGTATTTCAAGCAAAGAAATTTTATTGTTATCTAGTTTGAATAAAAATTTACATAGAGCTCTTATTGAATTTCCATGTGCAGATATCAAAATATTTTTATTATCTAATATTTTATTTTTAATCTCTAAATTATAGTATTCAATTACTCTTTCATAAGTATCTTTTAATGACTCCGTATCGGGAATTTTGTCTAATGGTACCTTTTTGTAAGCATCGATATTTATTGGATGATAAGGATTATTTTTACTAAGAGGGTCAGGTTTTAGATCCCAAGATCTTCTAAACTGGTGAATCTTGTCTTCACCAAGTTTTGTTTTCATTTCATCTTTATTTAAACCCGTCAGTGCTCCATAATGTCTCTCATTCAATTGCCAGGCTTTAATGGGTTCCCTTTTATCTCTTAAAGTGTCCTGGATTAGTTTTAAAGTATTTATAGCTCGTAATTGAAAAGAACAAAAAAAATAATCTATAATGAATTTTTCTTCTTTAATGTATTCTCCAGCTTTGCAGGCTTCCAACTTGCCGTTACCTGTAAGATCTACATCAACCCAACCTGTAAATCTTTTTTCTAGGTTCCATTCACTTTGTCCGTGTCTAACTAAAATTAAATGAGACATATAATTTATTTTGATAACTGATAAATAGAATAAAATATATAAAAATTATTATTATGATTAAATTTATTAAGTTTTTAAAAGTAATTTTTCATCTAATTAACTTTATTTTAATTGGGTTGTATTTATATCCAGGAAGTATATTTGGATATATTCTTTACAGTGATTTGACGAGACAACCTAAAATTACAGAAGATTTTCTTAATATTTCTGCAAATCATTTTTATGCTTTTGCCCTTTTATCTACCGTTGGTTTCTTAGCCTATCTAAATGATAAAAGATTACAAATTTTAATTAAATATTTATTTACCTCATCTATTATACTTGAATTATTACATTTAGTAATCCCAGCAAGAATGTTTCAGTGGAGTGATTTATTAGGAAACGTTTTTGGTGTTTTATTAATTTATGTTTTGTATAATTTAAAAAAAAAATATGAATAAAAAATTAAATATTTTTTTGCTGTTGATTATTTTCCTTGTTTCAGCCTGTTCTTCTATTCCAAAAAATACATCTAATAGCTGCTCAATTTTTAATGAAAGATATCTTTGGTATAAGCATGCAAAAAAAACAGAACAAAAATGGGGGACACCAATATACATTCAATTAGCAATTATTAAGATGGAGTCTGATTTTGATTGGCTGGCCAAACCAGCTAGACAAAAAATATTTAAAATTATTCCATTTAAAAGACCGTCAAGTTCTTTTGGTTATTCGCAGGCTGTTAAAGGCACATGGGAACAATATAAAAAAGAAACTGGAAACAAATTAGCAAGAAGAACAAGATTTAAAGACAGTGTAGATTTCATTGGATGGTATACAAATAAAACTGAATCAATTTTAAAAATATCTAAAGAAGATGCTTTTAAACAATATATTGCTTATCATGAAGGTTGGGGTGCTTATAAAAATTATAAAAACAATAAAATGGTTATAGGGTTGGCTAAAAAAGTAAAAAATTATTCTGATAAATACAAATCTCAATTAAAAAAATGTCAAAAAAAATTAAATAAAAATAAATATATTATCTTTTAATCTAATTGTTTTTTTAACTCGATATCAACAGCATCAATTCTTTTAGTATTTTTTGCTAAAGTTAAATACATTGTTGGAGTTACATACAATGTGAAGAAAGTCGATATCATCATGCCACCTAAAATAGTTGCACCCACAGCCAACCTTGATGCTTCTCCAGCACCTGGACCAATATTTCCAATCACTAGTGGTAGCATCGCAATCATGGTACTGATTGAGGTCATCATAATTGGTCTGAATCTAAGATTACAAGCCTCTTTTATCGATGCATCGATGTTCTTTCCAGTGGCTCTCAATTGGTTAGCATAATCTACAATCAAGATACTATTTTTTGTAGAAATACCTATGAGAATTATTAAAGCAATTTGTGAAAAAATATTAATAGAACTATTGAGAAATAAGATAAATACCAAACCTCCAAACAATGCAAGGGGAACTGTTAATATTATAATGAATGGATGAATAAAGGAGTTGAAGGTAGCTGCCATAACTAAATAAGCAGTTAATAAAGCCAATCCAAAAATGACAAAAAGTTCATTGCTAGTTTCTTTAACTTCTTCGGATTTACCTTTCCATGCAATTTGATTTTTATTCTGAGTTTCAGATAAAGTTTTTTCTAAGTATTTCATTGCTTCAGTAAGAGTATAATTTTCAGATATATTTGCAGAAATTGTTACAGCTCTCTGCCTGTTATATCTAGACAACTTTTTTGCTGAGCCTTCTTCTTTAAATTCCACTAAATTAGCTAAAGAAATTAATTTACCATTATCTTTTGATCTTACGAATATCTTAGCCAGTCCTTCTTTACTTCTTCTATCACCTAAATATTGTTGAAGAATTATTGGATATTCTTTACCAAGTTTATTAAATTGAGTGACAGTTTTACCACCATATAAAGTTTCTAAGGTCTTTCCAATAGCATCAGTTGATATACCAAGGTCCTTAGCTTTATTTTTATTTATAGATAATTTTATTTCTGGTTTATTTCTAGAGTAATCAGACTCTATTCTAGATAAATTTTTATTACTTCTTATTTTATTAATAACTTCATTTTGAATTTTCTCTAACTCTTCGTAAGATCTTCCTAATATAACCATTTGAATAGGTTTGTTATAGCTAGATACCCTTATAGATTGAGGTGATATGGGAAAAGCAACAGTTTCAGGAACAGTTACTATTTTTCCAATAGCTTGCCTCATAACTGTTTGAGAATTTTGACTTCTATTTTTCCAATCATCTAATAATGCAATGATTATAAAACTGTTAAAAGAATTTTTGTTACTACCAAACCCAGGCACTCTCATAATTAATCTTTTATATGGACTATTATCAGCTTGCAGAAGAGGGATTAATCTTTTTTCAACATCTTCAGCTCTTTTTTCTGTATATTCAAATGAACTACCTTCATCAGTAAAACCAAGCACAAGGTAAACACCTCTATCTTCCATAGGTAATAATTCTTTTTTAGTAAAATTATATAAAATACCAGATCCAATAACCGTTAAGATTAAAAATAAAATTATAATTTTTTTTTTATCTAACCAAAATAAAAGTGTTTCTTGATAGAATTTTGAGAAAGATTTGAAAAATTTATCAAACTTAATCACAAAAATATTTTGTTTTGGCTTTTTACTTAAAAATTTACTTCCTAACATTGGTGACAATGTTAGTGCAACAAAAGATGAGACAATAATTGAGAATGATAATGCTATGGCTGTTTCTCTAAAAAGTGTGCCAGCAATTCCATCAATAAAAATTAATGGAAGAAATACAGCTATTAAGATTAAAGTTGTAGCCACAATTGCAAAACTAATTTGTTTTGAGCCCTTGTGAGCTGCAACTAATGGTGTTTCACCATTCTCAATTCTTCTATAAATCGCATCAGTCATAATAACGGAGTCGTCAGTGATTATTCCTATTGCAAGAATAAAGCTTAAAAGAACAAATATATTTATGGATAAACCGAATAAGTATAAACCTAAAAACGAGGCTATTAAGCTTACAGGTAGTGCAATGGCAGGTACAATTACAGCTTTTATATTACCAAGAAATAGATAAATAATTGCTACCACAAGGATAAAAGCAACTATTAGAGTTTTATAGACTTCTGTTATTGCCGTTCCAACGTATGTAGCTCTATCAAAGGCGACCTCTATGTTAAGACCATCTGGTAAATTTCTCCTTATATCAATTAGTTTTTTTCTTACATCTTTTGAAAGCTCGACTGTAGATGCACCAGATTTTGCATAAATTCCTATACCGACCGTTTTCAAATTCAAAGCATTTTTACTTTGCGCTTTAAAAAGATTTTTTTCTGACACAGGTCCAAACTCAATGTCAGCAATATCTGAAAGCCTCACAATACTATTTTTAATTTTTTTAATAGGTAGTTCTTTTAACTTATTAATATCATCATAAGATTTATCTAAATTTAGAGTCAAGTCTATGTTGTTAGACTCCAATGTTCCTGCTGGTAAACTTATATTTTCATTCCGCAAGGATGACTCAACTTCTTGAATAGTTAAATTGTTTGCTGCTAGTTTAATTGGATCAACCCAAACTCTTACACTTAAATCTCTTAAGCCCCCAGTTCTTATTCGGCCAACATTTTTTACACTTGAAAATTGATCTACTAAATATCGCTCAGTATAATCACCTAACTCTAAATCACTCCAAGTAGAGGAGGTAACAGCTATCCACATCGTAGTAGTAAAACCAGCAGCTTGCTTCAATATTTGAGGAGCATTTGCTTCACTAGGTAAATTGTCTACAATTCTTGCTACTCTTTCTCTTATATCATTTGCAGCATCATCTAAATCAATGTCAGTTTCAAACTCAACATTAATTGTACTGCCTCCATTTTCTGACTTTGAGTCTATATTTTTAATTCCCTCTGTTCCACCCACAACATCTTCAATAATTTGTGTCACTTCTTGATCTATAATGGGTGCTGAAGCAGATTTATAATCAACTTTAATTTGAACCACAGGTGGTTGTAATCCGTCAGGCAATTCTCGAACTGGTAATTTTGAAAAAACAAAAATTCCAAAGACTACTAGGATAAGAGACATCACCCATGCTACGACTGGTCTTCTTATACTTACATCTGTGATATACATTATTTAATAATCGGTTTTATTTTGCTTTGAGGACGTACTTTTTTCAGTCCTTCGGCTACAATATTATCACCTTCATTTAATCCTGATATAATTTCAATATATCCACTATCTCTTAATCCAATTAAAACTTCTGTTTTATTAGCAATATTTTCATCAGAAACTTTGTAAACATAAGTTTTATTTCCTTCTAATATTATACTTGTATCTGGAACTCCCAAAGAATTTCTTTCGTTGTAATTAATGGTCACTTCAAGAAGTGAACCTGGAATTAATTCTAGGTTTTTGTTTATAATTTTAACTCTTATTAAAAGACTTCGTGTTTCAGCATTAATTCTACTAGAAACTGCAGAGACCACACCATCATATATCTTTTTTTTGTTACCAGAAAATTTGGCTTTGATAGGTAACCCTTTTTTTATTGCAGGAGCGAAAACTTCTGGGATCTTTAAATCTG
>JADHQW010000135.1 GCA_016777705.1 Alphaproteobacteria bacterium
AAAAAGGTTCCCTTAATACTTTTTTAAGTATTTTGCCACTTGGATTTCTTGGAATAATCTCAATCAAATCAACAGTTTTTGGAGTTTTATAGCTTGCAATCTTACTCTTACAAAACTCTATAACATCCTCTTGAGATAGCTCCTTACCATCTTTAGTGACAATAAAAGCTTTGACTGCTTCACCAAATTTCTCATCTGGTATTCCAATTACTGCGGCATCGGTTATTTCTGGATGTTCCATTAATGCACTTTCGACTTCAATTGAGTAAATATTTTCACCAGCAGATACAATCATATCTTTAATTCGATCCTCGATATAAACATAACCATCTTCATCCATACGACCAGCATCACCTGTATGCAACCATCCACCTGCAAGTGTTTCTTTAGTGGCATCTTCTAGCTTCCAATAACCTTGCATTACTTGGGGTCCTTTTGCACATACTTGGCCTATTGTTCCACGCGGTACTTCTTTTTCATTTTCATCTCGTATTTCAACGGCACCACCTTCGACTGGCTTGCCACAAGATTTTAAAAGATTGGGCTTACTTGCTAAAGCTTCTTTATGATCATCAAAAGAAAGGAAACATAAAACTGCAACATTTTCTGTCATACCAAAACCTTGACCAAAATCACACTTAAATACCCCCATAGCTTTAGTGAGTACTTCCGGGGATATTGGTGATCCACCATAAGAAATATGATCCAATTTAGCAAAATCCATTTTATCAATATCTGGAACCATATAAATGCATGCTTGTATCATTGCTGGAACCATTACGGTGTTAGTAATATTTTCTGAAGATAAAGTTTTAGCAACTTCGGCTGGATTAAAGTCTTCATGAATAACATTACATCCTCCCTTAGCAATTGCTCCAAAATGATTTATTGCTGCAGCTGCATGATAAACTGGTGCTACAAGTAAATTTTTAATTAGAGGGATACGCGTCAACCATGAGCTAGTTTGATTAATATTTGCAATCACATTAGACTGAACAATTATTACCCCCTTAGGTCTTCCTGTTGTGCCACTTGTATACATTTGATAAACAGCGTCATCATCTTTAATATCTTCTTGAGGATTCTTATCTGATTGGGATTGGGTCCAATCATAAAAGTCAGACCAACCATCGGGCACTTTTGCATTAATAGAAATACATTTATTTACTAATGATAAATTTGCTTTAAATCCGTTTACTCTCTCAACAAACTCATCACTTCGACATATAACAATTTTTGATTCTGAATTATTGATAATATATTCCCACTCAGCATCGGCTAGACGATAATTTAATGGCACTGGAACTATACCTACTTTAGAAGCTGCGTAATACATTAGCGCATATTCATCTGAATTTTTCGATAAGAATGTAAAACGATCACCTTTGCTTAAGCCTTCATTTTTTAATGCAGCAGCAAATTGATTTGCTATAGCATTTGCCTGTTTGTATGTCAGCGTTCTAGAATTAAATTCTGAGAATAAAGAATCGGGCGCTTTGCTTGCATGGCCCTCAAGATAATCGTGTAATAACATTAATTTCCCCTAAAATATTTATTAATTATTAAAATATTCTAATCACAAAAATCTTATCACTCAATGATTTTTCTAATTAAAAAATGTTTCCTTTAGTTCTTCATTAACAAATAACTCCATTTGATCATGATAGTGAGGAGAATCCTCGACAGTACTGCTAGATCCAAATTGATGAATACTAAATGATTGCTGCTTACCTAGTTTATCCCAGTTCACATATGCATACAAACCATCACCGGCAACTGCTTTGAGAATTCCATTTTCTGATCTTGGCGAATAAATTGCTCGTAATACATCTGGCCCTCCTTGAACGGGTAATATTTTATTACCCCGCTCTAAAAAGCTAACTTCTGACCATCTAATGTCCAATCTATTAAAGTTAACTTCAAATTCAACAATACAATCTTTAAATATTTTAATTGGATCTGGCTGTGGTTCACGTTTAATTTCAGCAAGCCATTCTGGACCTAAGACACAAACTCCAAATGCTGCTTGTAAGTTTTCGCTATCTGTTCCTAAATTCCAATTTTGTAAAAATTTCTGAGCAGTCTCCAATCTGACATCATCTTTAAAATCAAATTCAAAAATTTTTTGTAAAAATTTATATTGTCTCGAATTAAATGAGTATTTATTGTCATGCTTATATTCATCTAATTTTTCCCAAGAAATATTTTTATCATTATCGAGTAATTCAAAAGCGCGATGAGCTCTGTTTGTTATTCTAGATTGAAACCCCATTGATACAGGAAAATCTTCTTCATTAAGATTATCATCTATTCCAGTCACAAAAAATGGAGACTGGTTTGTGCTATATATATATCCAGATTTTGGATTTAGTATTTTTGGAATTTCATCATAGGAGTAATAATCATTCCATATTAAATTACTTGCATCACCAGGCAAAATATTTTTCCAGTCATAATCATTACTTCTTTTTGGTGACTTCATATTATGGACAAATAAAATATTATCTTCTTTATCTGCGTACACAAAATTAAGGCTACCTATTTGTTGCATCTTCAATGCGTCTTCCCACTCAGTTATATTTTTCGCTTTATTCATCTTAAGCCATGCAGTTGCTTGATCTGCATCACTCATGCCAACATACCTGAGTGCATAGGCTTTCAAACCATCCTTCATCACTGGTCCATGATCAGAAAAATACATATCTATTGGATAGGATATGCTAAATGGTCCAAATAATTTTACTTTAAAGACCTGTTTTGTTACTTTTAAGTCCTTCCATGTACCATCGAGTAGATATTGATTTTCATTTTCAGGATTTATATTTAATTCGTAAATATCAGCTAAATCTGGCTGATTAACTGTTGCTCCCCAACCTAAATGTTCGTTAAAACCAACATGAATAAATGGAGATCCAGGAAAGGTTCCACCCATAATATTTAAACCATCGTCACTTTTTATATGAGCTTCATACCATGCTACTGGACCTGTTAATGGTTGGTGTGAATTGATTACTAGCATCGTTTCATCATTACTTGATCTACTTTTTGCTACTGCAAAAGCATTTGATCCTGATGGTTTAAAATATGACTTTATTGAAGCAACTAATTGGTTATCAGATAGTTCATTTTCTACTGCTAATTCTTTATTGGAATCTGACATTAAGTTGATTAGCTCTTCTATATGACGATCTAATCCATAAAATAATGGCATGCGAAATACCATTCCAACTAATAAATCATCAACTGTTGTTGGAAAAAGTGACTTATCGACTTTATTTGGATTTAAAGCGGCCCAATAATTAATTCCATCAGAGTAACCTTGCAAATACTCTAAAGTTTCTTGATCAACTGTTTCTTTTAAGCTTAAGGCTACCTCTGCAGAATTTAAAAATTTGATTAAATAGTCAAGCTCAATCCCTTCTATTGCACTAATACTCGTCATAATATCACCAGTGCCTGAAATCAATTTAAATAAATCAGCCAACGAACTAAATGAAATATTTAAGTCTGACAGTTCACCTCTTGCCATTTTAATTACCAATTCAATATTTTTATAATCATCTTCAGTTTGTGCAAATCCAAACCCAAATGCAGTATCTTTATCTGAAGCACCATAAATATGCGGTACACCATATATATCTCTATTTATTTGATAGCTATAATCGTTTGAGGTTTTAATAAAACTTTCTGGGTCAAAATTTTTATTAGCTTCAGAGGTTTTATAAAAAAAAATTATAGCGAATATGATAAAAAGGGCTAAAATTATAGAGTAAATTTTTTTCATATTAACTTTTTTTGATTTAGCTCTTAAAAGTTTTCTACAGGTAAAAAATCTTTACCAAGAATATGATCTGATATTTTGTCTGCAATCATAATTGTTGGAGCATTAGTATTGCCACCAATAAGTGTTGGCATTACTGACGCATCAACTACACGTAAGTTTTCAACGCCTCTAACTCTTAATTTATCATCAACTACTGAAAATTCATCATTACCCATTTTACAGGTACCAACGGGGTGATAAATCGTTTCTGCATTAGCACGAATAAATTCTTCAATATCTTTATCTGATTGAACTTCTAGGCCAGGATTCAATTCTACACCTCGGTATTCATCGAAGGCTTTCTGATTGATAATCTCTCTAGACATTCTAACTCCCTTAACCATGACATCTATATCTTTTTGAGTTGATAGATAGTTTGGCTGAATAAGTGGCTGATCTGTTGGGTTTAGAGATTTTAAAGCAATGTAACCTCTACTTTCAGGCCGCAACATACACACATGATTACTAAAACAATGCTTATCAGGTTTTGTTTTGCCATGATCTTTAAGTAAAGCTCCAATGAAATGCATTTGAATATCTGGAACATCAAGGGATTCATCAGTCTTTAAAAAAGACAGTGCTGCCAAACCAATATCATTACCTGGTCCAGTACCAGTTAATGCCCACTGACCTAAAATTAAAGCTTGTTTAACTACACCCCATCCAAATGGACCCATCATATGTCTTGCATCCGTAACTGGCTGTGTACATTCGTAATGCGATAATATATCTAAATGATCTTGTAAATTTTCTCCAACACCCGGCAGGTCAGCTACAACATCTAGTCCCCATTTCTTTATATAATCACCTTTTCCAATACCAGAAAGTTGTAATAATTGTGGGGAATTAATAG
The DNA here is from genome assembly GCA_016777705.1 of Alphaproteobacteria bacterium. GTDB lineage: Bacteria > Pseudomonadota > Alphaproteobacteria > Puniceispirillales > Marisalimonadaceae > Marisalimonas. The sequence goes on from JADHQW010000135.1 coordinate 4,677, forward strand.
CACCACCACAAATTAAAACTTCTCGTTCTGCATATGCAGTATGCATCTTTTTATTTTTGATATATTCAATCCCTATACATTTATTTCCTTTAAATACCAATTTGTTTGAAACAGAATGTGTCGTAACAGTTAAGTTTTTTCTATTTTTTGTGGGCTTTATAAAACTTTGACCTGTACTTTCTCTTTTACCTTTCCAAATAGTTTGCTGAGCTGGGCCAAAGCCTTCTTGGTTAGCTCCATTTAAATCTTCATTGTACGGATAACCAGCTTCAATACCTGCATTTATAAAGACTTTGTGTAATGGATTGTTGCTAAAAACTGGATTGGAAACGCCAAGTTCACCATCGCCACCATGAAAACTACTTGCACCATTCTCATTTCTTTCTGCGCGTTTAAAGTAAGGCATTACTTCATCATAAGACCAGCCTTCATTGCCTAATTGTCTCCAGATATCATAGTCACGAGCGTGTCCTCGAATATACAACATGCCATTAATGTTACTTGAACCACCAACTCCTTTGCCACGAGGGGTAAATAGTTTTCGATTATTTAAATTGGGTTGTCCTTCGGTCCAAAACCCATAGTTATAATTTTTACCAGCGCCCTCGCCTGACATTAATTCAAGTACACCAGCTGGCATTCTTACAAATGGATGCCAATCAGTGCCGCCTGCTTCTATCAATAAAACTTTAATTGATGGGTCTTTTGATAAGCGATTGGCTAAAACACACCCGGCTGAACCTGCACCTGCAATTATATAATCAAATGTATCTGACAAAATTTTCCCCGAGTTTTTTTAACTTTGTTGAACTAAATCTTTTTTAAATCTTTTCATATTCTCTACATAATGCAAGGCACTTAATTTTATCATCTTAACTTCTATTTCAGTAAGCTCCCTGACAACTTTGCCGGGTGATCCCATGATCATACTATTGTCTGGAAAAACTTTACCTTCTGTAATTAAGCTGTTAGCTCCAACTAAACAATTATTACCTATTTTTGCATTATTTAGCACTGTTGAACCCATGCCAATCAATGAGTTATTGCCAACAATACAACTATGCAAAATAACCATATGACCCACAGTAACATCATCACCAATAGTTAGGGGCATGCCATCATCAGTATGACATACACAGCCATCTTGAATATTGGAGTTTTCTCCTATAGTGATTGGATCATTGTCTCCTCTAAGGGTAGCACCAAACCATACACTTGCATTTGTTTTCAGAACAACTGAACCAATTACGGCAGCATTGGGTGCAACCCAAAAATCATCGTTACTTGTTATCAGTTTTTTTTCACCAAGATTATAAATCATATGTTTTTATTTATTTAAATTTTAAGTTCAGCTATACTAGCAAAAAATATTAATCAGAAAAGATTTATTATGCCTGCTCTTACTACTCCAATTTGTGACTTTGGCTGGAAAGCTCCTGACTTTGAACTTATTGGTACTGATGGCACAAATCATAGCCTCACCAGTATTCATGGCAAAAATGGAACAC
>JADHQW010000136.1 GCA_016777705.1 Alphaproteobacteria bacterium
TTTACTTTTGACCAATCTTTTTTCTTCTTATTTGTTTCATTCCATCTTCCTGGTGGTCTGATACGAGTGGTCTTATCAACCATAGAAACACCTGGTCTCTTGAACAGGTATTTTTCTCCATCAAATCTGTATTCTAAATTATCTTTGTTGCCACTTCTCATTCGGCAACGCACAGCATTTGTTGATATACCTAGCTCTTTTGCTATTTCCTTCTTTGTTAAACAATATTGGTCTAACTCTGCCTGGCCTTTTAGTACGGTCATAACGTAATTATACTATGGTCTGTTGGTATGGTTTAATACTTTTTGTCCTTTAACAGTACGACCCTACCTACCCTAAAAGTAACCTCTTTTTATTATTTTAGTTTACTTACGGACCCATTGAGAATGTTAGTGGTATCTCTGGGTGTGCTGGGTGGGTACTATTTTTTTAATCTGTTTCATATTTTATTTTCCGATAACATTACCAAAAATACTTTTAAAAGTCCCTCTTTCTTGATTGGTAGTTAATCCTTTTTTAGATTTTACTGAGCTAGGTTTGCAAGTGTACGTATCTTCAATGATTGTATCGGGTATATATTCCTTATTATTAATAGTTGAACTTCTAAATTTTTCCATTTGTTTCTAGAATCTTCAGGATTTATTGGGGGGGTATTAGAGGTTGATAATTAATATATTAATTGTATTGTTCTGATTTATTTAAATTAAACAATCAAATAATGAAATAATGACTAAAATAAAACACTTTCTATTTTTTTTCTTGTCGATAATTTTTTTTATCGTAATTTTTGAGTTCATCAGCGGTATCACAATGAAGTTTATAATAGGGGAAAGAACCAGAGATTATCAAGAAAGAATGATTATTTCAGAGCTATATAAAGATATTGATTTAGAAACTTATAGACAAGATTACAAATATTTACTTAATAATTTTTTATACGATCCATATAGAGGTTTTAAAAATCCACCAAATTTTAAAAGCACTTTTATCAATACCGATAAGTATGGTAGAAGATTGAGCTCATATAAGTCGATGGATCACAAAGCAGATCTTGTAATTGGAATGTTTGGTGGTTCAACAACTTTTGGCATTGGCGCTGAAGGTGATGAAAGTACTATACCTGGTAAATTGCAAAAATTAATTAACAACAACTGTAAAACAAATTCAGTTAAGATTATAAATAATGGAGTTGGGGTTTATAACCAAACCCAAAGCATGATTTGGTTAATCGAGAGCTTAAGTTTTCAAAAATATGATTATGTAATTTTTTATGATTTTGTAAATGAAACTTTTCATGCTCATCAAGAGCTTTTTTATACTTCTTCTTTAGATCATGAATTACCACCTAGATTTTTAACATATCAATATGGTCTCTATGTTCCTCCAAAACATAAAAAAGCAAAAGTTTTTAGATTTACAAAACAGTTTCAAAAAACTAATACTTATCAAGTTTCAAAAATTATTTATTTTAAACTTATTAATATTTTATCGACTCAAAAAGAACAAAAAGTATTAAATAAGAAAGAAATAAAATATGAAAGATCAAAAGCAAAAATAAAAAGATTAGTTAGAAACTATGCGGAAAATATGAGAGTAATTAATTCTTTGGGAAAAGACTATGGTTTTGTACCATATTTTATCATGCAGCCGACATTGTTTACCAAGAAAAATTTATCATCAACTGAAAAAACAATTCCTCACCTAAATGATAAGTATTATATTAATTTTGAAAAATTGGTTTATAAAGAGTCTAAAAATTTTTTAAGATATAAAAAAAATTTCAAAGATATGTCTAATATATTTGATAATGAGAAATCTACAATTTATATTGACGATCATCATATGTCATCTAAAGGCAATCTTTTAGTTGCAAAAAAAATATTTCAATTTTTGGAAAGTAAAAATAAAAATATCTGTAAGAATTAATCTTGAATAAAAAATAAGTTGGATTAGGTTTCTACTTTTCATCTAGTAGTAAACCTGGTCTGAACGGGACGCCCCTAATATTAAAAGAAACTGTTAATCTAATTCAAATTCATTTTTATAATTTTTTTTTAAATTTGAATCTTGATTGTTTTTATCCAGAATACAGTTACCTATAACAAGATAATCAAGGTCGGTACCCATAAAACAATTAAATGCATCTGTTGGTGTATTTACTATAGGCTCTCCTCTAACATTAAAAGAAGTATTTATTATAACTGGACAATTTGTTTTTTCTTTGAATTTTTTTATTAATTTATAATAAAGCGGATTTGTTTTTTCGTGGACAGTTTGAATTCTCGCAGAATAGTCCACATGAGTTACTGCAGGTATATCGGACCTTTTAATATTCAGTTTATCTATACCAAATAAATTTTTTTCTAGCTCTGTCATTTCTACTTTCTTTTTATTGTTTACATTTGCTACCAGTAACATGTATGGACTATCTGTATTTAGGTTAAACCACTCAGATAAATCCTCTCTAAGAACTGATGGAGCAAATGGACGAAAGCCCTCTCTATATTTTACCTTAAGATTTAAATTTTTTTGCATTTTAGGAGATCTAGGGTCGCCTAATATTGATCTTGCTCCGAGAGCTCTTGGACCAAATTCCATTCTTCCTTGAAACCATCCAATTACCTTTTCTTCAGTTAAATATTCTGCAGTTTTATCAATTAACTCATCATAATTTAATACTCTAAAATTAGCACCAATAAATTTTAATTCTTTTTCAATTTGTTCTTGTGAATATTCAGGCCCTAAATAAGATCCCCTCATGTCATCTGCTTGATTTATTTTTCTAAATTGCTTTTCATCTTCATACCATAATGCTAAAGCAGCTCCTAAAGCTCCTCCAGCATCTCCTGCTGCGGGTTGAATCCAAATGTTATCAAAAATATTTTCTTTAAGGATCTTTCCATTTACAACACAATTTAATGCTACACCTCCAGCTAAACATAAATTCTTTATGCCATATTCTTTTTGCGTTGATTTTATTAATTTAATCATAATTTCCTCGGTAATAGATTGAATTGAAGCTGCAACATCCATATGAAATTGAGTAAGTTTTTCTTTTTTAGAGTCTCTAGCTTTTTGGCCAAATAATTTATCAAAATAATTATTTGTCATTGTAAAACCAGTAGCATAATTAAAATACTTTTGATTTAAACGGAATGTTCCATCTTCTTTAATATCTATAATTTTTTTAATTTTATCTTTATAAATATTTTTTCCGTATGGTGCTAAACCCATAATTTTATATTCCCCACTATTAACCTTAAATCCTAAATAGTAAGTAAAAGCAGAATAAAGAAGACCAAGCGAATGAGGAAAATGTATCTCTTTTTTAATTTCGAGACTATTATTTCTACCAATGGCAACAGTTGTTGTTGCCCACTCACCTACTCCATCAGCAGTTATTACTATAGCTTCATTAAATGGGGATGGAAAAAATGCGCTTGCAGCATGACTCAAGTGATGTTCTGAAAAAAAAATATTTTCATCAGATATATATTTATCATCGTGATTTTTTAATTTGTTAAATAATAAATGCTTTTGAAAAAGTTTTTCTTTAATCCACAAAGGCATTGCCTTACAAAAAGACAAAAAGCCTTTTGGTGCAAAGGCAACATAAGTCTCCAAAAGTCTTTCAAATTTTAAAAATGGTTTTTCAAAAAAAACTATTTTGTCTACTTTGCTTAATTCCAGATTTGCGTAACTCAAAACAAATTTAATCGCATTATATGGATAACTTGCATCATGTTTTTTTCGAGTAAATCTTTCTTCTTGAGCTGCAGCAACAATTTCACCATCTACCAAAATACACGCAGCACTATCATGATAAAATGCAGATATACCTAATATTGTTTTCACTTTAAAAAATTGTATAGATAAATGGTGCTACTGCTGAACCTTGCGTTAAAACAATTAATCCTCCAAATAATGCTAGAACAATTATTATAGGAAAAAGCCAGTATTTTTTTCTTACTTTTAAAAATTCAATAAATTCTCTTATAAAACTCATACTAAAATTGTTTATTCATTTTGCTTTTAGGTTCATTTTTTTTAATCCAATAACTTTTATCATTATTAAATTTTAAATTTAATAAATCTTTTTTTAAAATTTTCATTAAAAGACCTATAGGAGTTATAACACCAAAAAAAATTACAGTCATTACAATTGGAGAAACAACTTTCCCTAAAAAAATACCAAATTTATACCAAGAATAATTTAACGGGGTTAAAATTTTGGAATTTAAAATCCCAAGTACTAAAAATATAATCGAAAGTAATAAAGACCAAATTCTTATATTTTCTTTATCTAAAATTGGCCATAATGAAACTATTAAAAATATAATTGAAAATATTATACCAAAGCTTCGATTACTTCCGATATTACTTTTTCTATTCAAAATTTTCCTTTCATAAAAGTCACTATTGTTTATCTATTTGATACTTTTCATAAAATTTCTTAGCTAAAATTTTATAACCAAATTCATTATAATGTCTTATTAAATATTTCATTAACTAAATCATACTTCAAGATTTAATAAGTTCAAAGAAATCATTAAAACCTATGATAACCAAGGGTTCTCTAGTGTTCATCTTACATACAACAACAGGGGTTAAACTGTGGTTACCTTTGGAAGCCTGTTTGTACCACTGATAAATTGTTTTCATTTTTTGCTGATTTTTAATTTCAAAGTTACAGCCTACTAATTTTTTAGCTACTTTAGAGAGGATAATGTCAGGCCCTGTTTGACCATGAGATGCGGTTCCTACGTCTATCTTTTTAAGGTGAGGAAATAACCAAGGGATAAACTTATACTTTGAGTTCCTATTGTATTGCCTGTTTAATCTAGTTAATGCTCTGTTTATTGGACTATTAATATCTATTATTAAGTCTTTAGTTCTACCTCTACCTCTAGCTTTTCTTATTTCTTTACGTACTATAATTATGGGATTTCCTTCGGTGTCTTTAGTTACGTCTGATTTCTTAAGTTTTAAAGCTTCTTCTGGTCTTAATACTGTAGTTCCTAAAAGCATTATACATTCACTTTGGAATGGTCTTGTTCTGGCTATTTTAATACAGCCAACATCAATAATTTTTCTCTCTTCTTCATCATAAGATTTATCGTTCCATTTAGAACCAAGGAAATTACTCTCATCATCTACTACAATATTAATATCTTTTGTTGGGTCTGGTGGAATATTATCACCAAAGAAACTATTATTAATTGCATAGTTCCATAAACATTGAATAGCTTTAATATGGTTCTTCTTACCACCTGGAGTTCTAGGTCTAGCATTTAGAAACTTTTTTACTACACCATTATTAAGGTTATCTATAAGTAATGGACCAATATCTCCGTCATCATAAATGGATACTTGTTTAGCTTTAGATTGAATGTTTGTAGGTGGGTATTTAGTCCAGAATGTACTCCAAGTTAAACCACCATCTAACTTTGTTACACCCCAACCTTTGTCATTATCGTAAGAGTTTAAGTGTTTTAATCTCTTATGTTGCCCTATTAATATATTGGAAAACTGTCTTTGTGAGACTGAAGCTAACTTACCAACCTTACTCTTCCTTGGGTAATTGTCTTCAAGTAACCTTTGGATAACTTCTCTTACAGTCTTACTTTGAGACGTCATTACTTCTGCTTTAGTCTTTACTTTGTCTTTAGGATTAAACTTCCAGAATGAACCAGAGGGGTCATAGTATTTTTTCTTTAGGTTAAGTAATGCTTCTTCCATCTGAAGTGTGCCAAACAGTCCAGGTATAAACTCAAAGGCCATAACATCTTTGATACCATTGAACATATAGTGATATTGGAAAACCTTTTTATCCGTTTTAGGTGTGTATCGTAATGACACTCCCTTTGGTGAACCAGATTTATCTTTGAATTTTATTTCTAATCTTAACCTTTTGATAACAGTACCAACGTGGTTCAAGTCAGTAATAGCTTTATCATTCCAACTAATCCGTGGTTTCCTAGTGGATACTTTTGTGTTATCTTTCGGTGTTGTTGTCATATCTGTTAATATTGTGATAATGACAAATCAATCAAGCTAACATTAGAGTTTTGGTCTAGCTTGGTCTA
>JADHQW010000137.1 GCA_016777705.1 Alphaproteobacteria bacterium
AAATTATATCCAGGGGCTCTTTAGTCACTGAGTCAATACCAGGTCTTATTGGACCATCTGACATGATTATAGCAGGCCTATTATGTTCTAATATTGCTGACAAAGTGCCAACTGGAGGTTTATCACATGCTACTACAGCTATTGTTCCTTCTAGACCTGACGCACTCAAATGTTCACATAGAGTGTCGTTAGTAACCTCTCGTCCTATTAGAGAGTATCGCATTTCTCTGGTGCCGTTTCTAATCCCATCAGAGGTGGCAACTGTATATTCTGGTTGGACCAATCTCATTCTTATGTCCCCAGAGTTTTGACCAATTCTTAAACGAAGTTTTTCATGAATTGTTTTAACTTTTTCTTCTACTCCTAAATAGCATTGGGAGTCCCCTTTATTTCCAACCACACCAACTGATGGCTCATGAATTAATTCAAGGTCTGTATTAAGAACTCTAGCAATACCATAGGTTTGAGAATTTCTACCAGGATTTTTATCTATTAAAACTGTTTTTGAGTTCTTCATTAATTTCTCCAATTATTTTTTTATAAATTTAATAAAGCTTTTTCTAATTCGGTTTTTCTTTGTTTAAAAATATCATGTTTATTATTAACATCCTCTACAACCTTTGAAGGTGCTTTGCTAACAAACATAGGATTATTCAATCTTTTATTAATAATTTCAATTTCATTATTAATATTTGACAACTCTTTATTCAACCTGTTTTTTTCACCTTCAATATCAATCAAACCATCAAGAGGTATCATAAGAGTAATTTCATCAACAGTGCTTACTATGAAATTATCAATTGATAAATCTTCTTCAAGAGAGAATGATAATTCATTTAATTTTGCTAAATTAATTATTAATTTTTTATTCTCATCTATAATTTTCTTTTTTTCAGAATTAACATTTTTAAGAATTACACTTGGCTTAGACGCAAGAGGTATGTTTTTTTCAACTCTTAATGACCTAATTTCAGAAACTAATTTAATTGATAAATCAATACCATTATTTAAAGAAATATCATTAAACATAGTCTCAGGCCAAGATGACGATATAACCAATTCAGAAGGCTTCAATAAATTTTCAAAAATTTCTTCTGTAACATAAGGCATAATTGGGTGAAGCATCAATAAAACGTTCTTCATAACATTAATGGAAACACATTTAGTTTCTTTTATAGCTTCATTATTATCTTTATTGTTTAACAAAGGTTTTATAAACTCAATGTACCAATCACAATAATCTCTCCAAATAAACTGATATAATGCATCTGCAGCATCGTTGAATTTATATTCCTTTATTGAAATTTCCACTTTTTTATTTAGTTGATTATAAAGATTAATTATCCATTTGTTTACTTGTAAGTCTAAAGTAATTATATTTGTGTTTAATTCTGAAGTACATTCGTTGAATTCTAAAAACTTGCAGCCATTCCAAATTTTTGTAGAAAAGTTACGATAACCAGCAATTCTTTCTTCGGATAACTTAATGTCTCTACCTTGAGCTGCCATTGCAGTAAGTGTAAATCTTAAAGAATCTGCACCATATTTATGAGACAAATCCAGTGGGTCCATAACGTTACCTTTAGATTTTGACATTTTTTGACCTTTGTCATCTCTAACCAAAGCGTGAATATAAACTTCTTTGAAAGGAACTTGACCATCCATAAAATGAATTCCCATCATCATCATTCTAGCAACCCAAAAAAAGATAATATCAAAGCCTGTCACTAAAACATTTGTAGGGTAATATTTTTTTAAGTCAGCTGTTTCATCTGGCCAACCGAGTGTAGAAAAAGGCCACAAAGCAGATGAAAACCAGGTGTCTAAAACATCATCATCTTGCTTAAGGACTACTTTCTTACCGTAATGTAGTTCGGCAGCTTTTTCAGCATCTTTTTGGTTTAACTCTACAAATATTTTTTTATCTGGACCAAACCAAGCTGGTATTCTGTGTCCCCACCATAGTTGCCTTGAAACACACCAAGGTTGTATATTATTCATCCAATCAAAATATGTTTTATCCCAATTTTTAGGTATAAATTTTGTTCTATTATCTCTAACAGCTTGAATGGCTGGTATTGCCATTTTCTGAGCATCTACATACCACTGATCCATAAGCCATGGCTCTATAACTTCATTTGACCTATCACCATGAGGTACCGTATGGGTAATAGTTTCTTCTTTTACAAATAAATTTAATGACTTTAAGGTTTCTAAAATTTTTTTCCTAGCTTGAAACCTGTCTAAACCTTCAAAGTCCTTTGTTCCATTCTCATTTATTGATGCATCAGCATTAAAAATATTAATCATTTCTAAATTATGACGTTTACCAACCTCAAAATCGTTAAAATCATGTGCAGGAGTTATTTTTACAGCTCCTGAACCTTTTTTAGGATCAGAATATTTATCAAAAATAATAGGTATAGGTTTGTTTAAAATTGGCAGAATTACATTTTTACCTTTTAAATGACTATATCTTTCGTCCTCTGGATTAACAGCAACAGCTGTATCACCCAGCATGGTTTCAGGCCTTGTTGTTGCAATAGTTATATATTCATTGCTATCTTCAATGGGGTAATTAAAATACCAGAACTTTCCTTGTGTCTCTTTTTGCTCAACCTCAAGATCAGAAATTGCTGTAAATAATTTGGGGTCCCAATTTACTAAGCGCTTATCTCTATAAATCAAACCTTCTTTAAATAATTTAACGAATACTAGATTGACAGCTTTAGATAAACCATCATCCATTGTAAATCGTTCCTTTTCCCAATCAGGTGATGCTCCAAGAGCCCTCAATTGTTTAGTGATTTCACCACCAGATTTATCTTTCCATTCCCATATCTTTTCAATAAATTTTTCTCTTCCAAGAGAGTGTCGTGTTATCTCAGATTTTGCCAATTCTCTCTCGACAACCATTTGTGTAGCTATACCTGCGTGATCAGTCCCAGGTTGCCAAAGAACATCAAAGCCTTGCATTCTATGAAATCTAATTAAAATATCTTGTATTGTAAAAGTTAAAGCATGACCTATATGCAAGGACCCGGTAACATTAGGTGGTGGCATCATAATTACATAAGGTTTTTTTGATGACGTGTTGTTAGAAGCAAAAGCACCGCTTTCCAACCATTTTTGATACCATTTTCTTTCTATTGACTTTGAATCAAATCTTTTATCCATCATAATATAATTATATCCACGGTTTAATTTAATTAAACATTTTCATATCTAAAATGTTAAAGTTTAAATCTTTATCTTTTAAAACAAAGTTATCTATATATTTACTATCAATAACTTTTATTGTGAGTTCACCTAAAATTGCTTTGATAGACAATAAGTTATAAACTTTTTCTGCTTCACTTTTAATTAAATTTGCCGAAGCATTCAAATATTCAACTTCTGCGTCAAGTTCCTCTAAAACAGTTCTAATTCCAAATTCCGCTTCTTTTTTAATACCATTTAATGCTAATAAAGATGACTTTTTTTCACTTTCAGATGCAATTATTTTAGCTATAGAATTTTTATAATTTTGAAATGAAGAAATAGCATCCAATTCAACCTTCCTATATTTTTCAGACAAGTCTAAAGAAGATGCCATATATAATTTATCTAATCGTCTTAATGAACTTTTTGAAGAATTATTATAAAAAAGTGGTGAACTGAAAGTAATATTTGCTCCATAACTTTGATAATCGCTCGTTGAATTTGAAGCAGATGATTGACTATCTTTTAGAAGAAATTCTAATTTTAAAGATGGTCTTTTACCTGTTTTATATAATTTAATGTTTTTTTCAGCTAAAGCTTTATTTAGCTTTGCGATGTTTAATGAAAGATTATTTTTATTAGACAATTTTATTGTCTCATTTTCAGTTTTCGGTTCTTTGAAATTCAAACTTGGTAAATAAAATTTATTAGGAACAACCTTGAATTTAGTAATACTTTTGAATTTTGAAACTGCATTTTTTAAGTTACCTTCGGCTAAAATCAAATCATAATTTGCTTTTGCTAATTTAGATTGTGCTTCAGCCAAGATCGTTGGTGTTACAGTCCCTGCTTCTAGCTTTAAACGAGTTGCTTCAACGTTCTCTTTGAATCTTTCTAAACTTCTCTTTCTTAAACTAAAAAAAGATTGATTTGTATAAACATCTAAATAAGAATTAACTGCATTTAATATAACTTCTTGCTCAATTAATTTTAATTTATTTTCCTGTAGTTTAATATTATCCATTGCAATTGAATATTTTTCAAAAGCCTCTCCACCATCTAATATTTTTTTGCTTAATGAAATAGTAGAAGTTGTTGTGTCATCATTAACATAAGAACCAACTGAGTCAGACTGTTTGTTTAATGAATTATAAACAGTGGTAAACGAATTTGACCAATCTTTTGAAGAATATGATTCCTCTAGAGAATGCCTAACAGATTCTAAACGGTATTTTTCTGACTTAAGCTCCAAACTGTTTTTAAGAGCTTCAGTGATTGATAATTTGAAAGTAAAATCAGACGCTGATACTTTCGGGATATTACCTATTGAACAAATTAGCAAAAATGCTGACAAAAATATAAAAGCTCTATTTTTTTCTAATGGTAAAATCATTAAAACTCCAATTTATAATATTAACTTAATTTAGCTAATAAATAACATCTCTTAAAAATTTGAAAAGAAAATTATATAAATAGTACATACATTATATTTATTATTTTAAAAAGAATTACAAATTAAATTACATAAGATATTTTTTTATTTGCTTGTATGTTAATGTAAAGTTATAGATTTAAATATAACTATTCAGTGGCCCGATGGCAGAGTGGTGATGCGACGGCCTGCAAAGCCGTTTACAGCGGTTCGATTCCGCTTCGGGCCTCCACTTAAAGATGATTGTAAAAATGATTGAGAAAGAAGACATACCAATTACAAATGATCTTGTTTTAGTTGGTGGTGGACATTCACACATAGTGTTAATGATGGAGTTATCTAAAAAACCTATTCAAGGTAATAGAATTACATTAGTAAGTAATGAAATTGACACTCCATATTCTGGTATGATACCAGGCTTTATTGAAGGGGTTTATTCATGGCGAGAAAGCCATATCGATCTTTATAAGTTATCTTTAAGACTAAATATTCGTTTTATTCATTCTAAAGTTATAAATATTTCTTCTGCAAATAAAGAGATTTATCTAAAAGATAGACCAGCATTAAAATTTGACGTTTTATCTGTAGATTCTGGAATTGAAAGTAATTATAAAAAAATAAAAGGTGCAGAAAAATTTTGTATTCCTGTTAAACCTATCTCAGGGTTGGCAAATAATTTTTTAAATAAAATTAAAAATTTAAATGACATCGCTTTTATTGGAGGTGGTGCGGGAGCTGTTGAATTAGCATTAGCTATAAAGAAAAGATATATAAAAGATAAACCAAATTTAAAAATATCAATAATTACCGGTATAAATGGTCTGTTAAGCTCTTTTTCTAATCATACAAGACAGACCTCAAAAAATGTCCTTAAAGAAGCTGGTATAGATATTATAGAAAACACTGAGGTTTTAGAGGTCAAACAAAACAAAGTCATTATGTCAGATAATAATACGTTAAAGATTGATAAATGTATTCTGTCTACAAATGCCATGGCTCCAAATTGGTTAAAATCCTCGGATATAAAATTAAATGAAAATGGTTTTATAATAGTAAATAGTGCTTTTCAAACAAATAGAGAATTCATTTTTGCAGCAGGTGATATAGTTGATTTTGATAATCAAAACCTTCATAAAGCTGGAGTTTTTGCTGTAAGATCTGGTAAACCATTAGCTAGAAGCATTAAGTCCTACATAATGACTAAATCAGGAAAAAAATATTCTTTTAATAAAAATTACTTAGCCTTGATTGGTCTCTCTAATGGATATACAATTGGAACTAAATATAACTTTTCATATTCTTCAAAATTTAATAGTTTTTTAAAAAAGTATATTGATCAAAAATTTATAAATAAATTTAATAATAAAAACTCTAAACAAAGTGAATATATCTTAAACATAATAGATAAAACTCTTTCATTTTT
>JADHQW010000138.1 GCA_016777705.1 Alphaproteobacteria bacterium
TATTCAAATCAGGAAAAGACGTCATTATTTTATATGTTGAAAAGGCACCAACAGCCATAAATCCCCCAGTTCCAAGAGAAACTTGCCCGCAATACCCAGTTAAAATATTCAAACCTATTGCCGCTAATGAAAAAATTAAAAAAGGAACTAAGATGGCTTTTTCCCAGTAACTATTCATTATTAATGGTACTACAATGAATGCAAAAAGCATTAATGTGCTGAATGCTATTTTATCCTGAATAAGAGGGAAAATAGCATGATCTGATTTGTATGAAGATTTATATTGTCCTGTTTCTTTGTAAATCATTAGTCTTAAACCCTCTCAATAATTTTGTCGCCAAACAAGCCTTGTGGACGAAATAATAAAAATACTAATGCCATTACATATGCAAACCAGTTCTCCAAGGCTCCAGTTTCAAAATATCCACCAATATAGATCTCTGCTAATTTCTCGCCTACTCCAATCATTAAGCCGCCAATAATTGCCCCTGGTATGGAAGTGAAACCTCCAAGAATAAGAACTGGTAAAGCTTTTAGAGCAATCAATGAGAGTGAGAACTGGACACCGGATTCTGTGCCCCACATTATCCCTGCTACCATTGCTATGAAACCTGAAATAGCCCAAACTAAAACCCATATTGATCTTAAAGATATTCCAACCGACAATGCAGCTTGATGGTCATCTGCAACTGCTCTTAGTGCTCTTCCAGTTTTTGTGTATTGAGAAAAAAGAGCTAAAGAGATTACTAATATAACAGCAATAACAGTGGCCCATACATTTAATACATCAATATACATTCCATAATAATCACTGCCTTCAGCAGCAAGTCCTATAGTTGCTTCTTCTAGCCAGACTGAACCACCACTTGGAATTCCTACATCTAGAACCTTAACGTTTGAGCCCCACATTAAATCACCAATACCTTCTAAAACAAAAGCTAAACCAATCGTAGCCATAAATAAAATTATAGGATCTTGATTAACCAAATGTTTAAGGACTAGCCGTTCTATTACCCAAGCCAGGGTTATCATGGTGATCATTGTTAAAATGATAGCAAGGAAATTAGGCATAGATGCATACCAATGATGGTAATTGGTACCAAAAAGCTCATTGATGAGATGAGCAAATGGCACTTGACCTGTTTGGTAACCTACAAGTGTCAGCGCAGCAAATAAAGCAAATACTCCTTGAGCAAAATTAAAAACTCCAGATGCTTTAAAAATAAGAACAAAACCTAGGGCAACTAGTGAATACATAACACCGGACATAAGCCCGTTTAAAACAGTTTCTATAAAGTTTAGTAGATCTACACTCATTCAATTATCCCTTTATTAATCATCTGCAACTCCAAGGTAAGCATCAATGACAGCCTTGTTATTTCTTATTTCATTTGGAAACCCAGAACCAATTTTTTTTCCATAGTCTAACACTACTATTCGATCAGAAATATCCATAACAACGCCCATGTCATGTTCGATTAATACTATAGTTGTTTTTAATTCATTATTAACGGTAAGAACAAATCTACTCATGTCTTGCTTTTCTTCTACGTTCATTCCAGCCATAGGTTCGTCTAAAAGTAATATTTCAGGCTCCATTGCTAAAGCTCGTCCTAACTCAACTCTTTTTTGTAAACCATAAGGCAGTGAACCAACAGGCGTTCTTCTTATTGATTGAAGATCTAAAAAATCAATCACACGTTCTACTTTTTCACGGTGCATTTCTTCTTCTTTTTCTGCAGGACCAAAATATAGAGCCTGCATTAAAAAATTTTGTTTTTGTTTTAATAATCTTCCTGTCATTAAATTATCTAGAGTACTCATCCCTTTGAAAAGTGCTATATTTTGAAATGTTCTTGCAATTCCACTTTTAGCTGCAAATTCAGGTTCCATTTCTTTTCTTTCTGTACCGGCAAAATCTATAAGTCCACTGGTAGGTTTGTAAAAACCATTTATTACATTTAACATGGAGGATTTACCGGCGCCATTTGGACCAATTATTGCAAAAACTTCACCCTTTTTAACCTCAAATGATACATCCGTTAATGCTTTGACTCCACCAAAGGCAAGACTAATATTTTTAAGTTCGAATGCAGTTTTACCAAAAGGTATATTTTGTAAATCTTTTAAGCTCATTTATTTTTTGCCCTTACTAGATTTTGTAACTTTAGCTGTAGTTTTTTTTATTTTTGCTGTTTTAATTAATTCTTTTATTTCCATTTGTGCACTAATTTTACTTTTTCGACCGTCTTCTAGGGTAAACTCAGTATTTATTGAAGCTATATTTTTATCTGAATATAAATCATCAATTATATCTTTATATCGGGTGTTAATAACACTTCGTCTAACTTTTCTAGTTCTAGTCAACTCACCATCATCAGCTTCTAGTTCTTTAAACAATAACAAAAACTTAGCTATTTTTGTGTTGTCAGGTAGCTTTGCATTAACCTTGACAATTTCATCTTCAATTAAAGAATATATTTTTTTGTCGGCAGCTAAACCAGTATAAGAGGTAAATGCTAATTGCCATTTTTCAGCTAGTTTTGAAACTATTGAGAACCTAATACAAATAATAGCGGTTAAATAAGGCTTCTTAGATCCAATGACAACAGCCTCACCAACGTATGGAGAAAATTTAAGCTTATTTTCTATATTTTGTGGTGAAAATTTTACTCCATCGGATTTAATTGCAATATCATTTACGCGGTCTACTACATTAAGCCTACCTTTTTCATCAAAAAAACCTGCATCACCTGTATGCATCCATCCCTTTTTGATAGTATCTTTAAAAGCTTTTGCGTTATTGTAATATCCTGAAAACATACTCGGATGCTTTGTTATTATTTCTCCCATGCCGTTAGGGTCTGGATCTATAACTTTAATTTCACAATCAGGAAATGGGACACCTACAGTTTCACAATCCATAATTCCTTCAGGCACATCTTGAAGGGTATATGCTCCCATTAATTCTGTCTGGCCATATAGTTGTCTTAAAGGAATTCCCATAGCTAAGAAAAATTTAAAGGTTTCAGGACCAATAGCTGAGCCACCAGTTGCGGCTGATGTAACTTTACTAAACCCTAGTCTATCTTTTAAAGAAGAGAAAAGAAGCTTATCAGCAAGAAAATCCCTTTTACCCTGATCAACAGCTTTTAGACCTCGTTCTACCATAACCTTAAAAAGCCATTGTGTTATTTGAGGTGCATCTAAAATTCTTGAACGCATATCAGCAGCTATTTGCTCCCATAATCTTGGCGCACCAAGCATGAAAGTTGGACCAACTTCTCGCAAGTCTTCCATGGCTGTTTCAGGTCTTTCTGGAAAGTTTACTTTCATGCCTCCAATAATGTTGAAACCAACTCCATAAATTTGTTCCATGATCCATGGAAATGGAAGCACAGATACATATTCATCTTCAACGTTTTTGGGATCAACATTTAAATATCTAAGTACGTGTTCAACAAACTTACCACCCGGTAACATTGCTAACTTTGGATTAGAAGTAGTCCCAGATGTAGTGCATAATATTGCATCTTGTTCAGTAGATATTTTATCAATCATCTGATTGTATTTGTTAGGCGATTTATTCGCTATAGCTTGCCCTTCATTCATTAATTCAAGCATATCGACGATGTGTGGATCATTTAATTCTTTTAAACCGCGGCTGTCTTCATAAAACATAGTTATTTTATTATTTTTTGGTCTTTTTATAGTTTGAATTTTATCAACTTGCTCCTGGTCTTCAGCATAAACAAAATTTACGTTTGCAGCGTTTATTAAGTATCCTACTTCTTCATCAAGAGTATCTCTGTATATTCCTAAACTCATGCCTCCAACTGCTTGTGCGGCCAGTTCAAAATATAGCCAGGAGGGTTTGTTGTCTCCAATAAGACCAATGACATCACCTGTTTTGAACCCTCTTTTTGATAGAGCGAGCGCTAGATATGAAACATTATTGTTATATTGCTTCCAAGTAATTTCATTCCATATTCCAAGATCTTTATCTCGAAGGGCAACTGTATCTGGCATAGAAACAGATCTGTGTCTTAGAATTTTAGGAAGGGTATTATGGATTTTTGTATCTGGATAGCTAGTCATTTTTGCCTTTAAGTTTAAACTCATCTAATATTGCATTTTTATTTTACGATAGCAAAATAGCCAAAAGTAAAAAATATAATCATGAGATCAAACTTAAAAACAAGTAGCCCCACTACATTTTTAATAGGCTATCCAAAAACAACTTAAAATCAACCTAAAGTTAATTAAATTTATAATTTTTTTTTATTCAATATTTTCAGTCACTTATCTTTCTATAAATAAAAAAAATCTAAAGATATATTTTATATGTTAAATATAAGCGTCATTAGTGGACTGAATCACTTCTGCGCCGTTCAAGACAATTTGAAAATGAGATTGTATTCTTGGAACAATATGAAGATTATAAAAGTCACTAGAAACAATTTTACTTTTCAAAAAAATCTCATTTTGATTTTCATTAGATAATTTTAATAAAGCCTTTATTTTTGCCTTATGCATAAGCCAGCCACCAATTAAATATCCAAATCCCATCATGTAATCAAAAGTAATACATGATAATTTTTCATAATCGTCTCTATTATTTAAAATATAGTCTAAAGTTTCAATTGCTATATTAATCATACTGCTCATTTGAGTATTATCTTGGCAATCCTTAATCATCTCTTCTAGAAGACTTTTAGCTGTTAAGCCATTATCTTTAACAGTTTTCCTAAACATAAAATCGTTAGCTTGAATTGCATTTGTTCCTTCATAAATTGGTAAAATTCTAGCGTCACGCATATATTGAGCAGCGCCTGTTTCTTCTATAAAACCCATACCACCGTGAATTTGAACGCCATTACTAGTTACTTCTTGGGCTAATTCTGTTGACCAACCTTTAATAATTGGAATTAGAAATCCCTCTCTTTTTTTAGATTCCTCATCCCCACTATGTGCTTTTTCCATAATTTCAGCGGAAACTAGAATTAAAGCTCTCATTGCTTCTGTAAGGCTTCGCATTGATAAAAGTAATCTTCTAACATCGCCATGACCTATTATAGGAGTTCCTTTTTCCCTATTAATAGGTGTGCCTTGAATTCTAATATTAGCATATTCATGTGCTTTTTGTCTTGCTGCTTCAGAAATTGCCATACCTTGAAGGCCAACGTCAAATCTTGCTCTGTTCATCATAATAAACATATATTCGATACCTCTGCCTTCTTCGCCAAGCATGTATCCTATGGCCCCTTCCTCTTCACCATACGCCATAACAGCAGTAGGGCTCGCCTTAATACCCATTTTATGCTCAATAGAAATACACTTTAAGTCATTCCTTTTTGTATATTGACCTTCTTCATCCCTTAAAAATTTAGGTATTATAAATGTGGATATGCCCTTTATTCCTTCTGGGGCTCCTTCAGTTCGAGCTAAGACTAGATGAATGATGTTTTCTGACATATCGTGCTCACCATATGTGATATATATTTTTTGGCCTTTGATTCTCCAATTGTTTCCATCATGTTCTGCTTTAGTTTTAATTGTAGCTAAATCTGTTCCAGACTGTGGTTCAGTTAAATTCATTGTGCCGGTCCACTCACCAGAGTTGAATTTAGGTAAATATGTTTTTTTCTCTTCTTCAGTTCCAACTAAAGTAAAGGCGTCAATTAACCCTTGGGTTAACAAACTGCATAGAGAAAATGATAAATTTGCACCTTGCCAATATTCATTAATTGCAGCGCTCATTCTTAAGGGCAACCCCATTCCGTTATAATTAGAATCGCTTGCAACCCCAATCCATCCTCCCTTAGCTATCTCTTTAAAAGCATGGCTAAATCCATTTGGTGTTTCAACTTCATGATCTTGTCTTAAAACAGGATTATTTTTATCTCCAAAATGGTTAAGAGGTGCTAAATAATTGTCAGCTAATTTTCCTGCTTCGCTTAGAACAGCATCAATTGTAGTATCGTCTAAATCATTATGTGGTTGTAAAAGGTTTTCTAGTACAAACTTTGTATCTTC
>JADHQW010000139.1 GCA_016777705.1 Alphaproteobacteria bacterium
AAGTATCAATTGGACATATAGGTATGTATAGGGATGAAAAAACACTTAGCCCTGTAAATTATTTAATTAAGCTTCCTTCAAATCTTCAAAACAGACAATGTTTTCTGTGCGATCCAATGCTTGCAACAGGGGGAAGTGCAATTTCATCTATAGAAACTCTAAAAAAAAACAACGCATTAGACATAACATTAGTCAGCTTGTTAGCATCTGACGAAGGAATTAGAAATGTTAAAAAAGAATTTTCTGATGTAAAAATAATATGTGCCCAAAAAGACAAGCATCTGAATAAGAAAGGCTTTATAGTTCCAGGTCTTGGAGACGCAGGAGATAGAATTTTTGATACATAAAGATCAATTTATTGCTTCTTTAAATCTGAATAGGTTTTTAACATTTAATTTTTCCGCAGTTTGTTTAATGTTTTCCCAAACTATAGGTGCTACAGGCAACCCATTTGCTAATCTATCGTTATTTGTAATAATCTCTTTGTCCCCTGGAATTAAAACTTTTCCGTTTTTATCAGATGCAGGTGAGGCTCTTACAAAATCAGCATATGATTGAACTTCTTTTGAAAAATAATCAAGATCCACCATCTTTTCTACAGATATATAAATAGATAGCATTCCATTAGCAAACTTCCTTTTTTCTTTATCATCTATTCCCGCAGATACTCCTGAACCAGTTAAAGCTCCACCAAGCATTTCCATCATAAAGTTTATGCCTGAACCTTTATGCAATCCAAAAGCTGTTATAGCTCCACTTCCATTTTCAGAATCAGGCACTTCATCATCACTTATTTTCCCATACATTACCTCTGGGTTTATAGTTAAGTTTCCTAAGCTATCAATTAACGCTCCTTGAGGTAGAGGCTTACCTCCCTTTTGAGCAACCATTACTTTACCTTCAGCAACAGTAGAGGTAGCCATGTCTAGTATTATATGCTCTTTACCCTTTGATGGAATTCCAATGGCTAAAGGCGAAGTGCTTCCACGACGATCTGTTCCACCAAAAGGAGCTACCAAAAGACTTCCTCTTACGTTTACAAAATGAAAAGAAACAAACCCAGCGTCCGCTGCTCTTTCTGCCCAGTCTCCAATTCTACCAAGGTGACCTGAATTTTTTAGTCCTACGACAGAAACACCATGTTTCTTAGCTCTTGCAATTCCTTCGTCAACAGCTCGTTCTCCCGCAACTTGGCCAAACCCTTGCTTGGCGTCCAAGCAAGCTAACGCACCTGCATCAATGACTAATTCTGATTCAATATTTGGAAAAACCCAATCTCTTTCCATCCACTCAACATACCTAGGCACTCTAACTATTCCATGGCTATCATGACCCTTTAAGTTAGAGCCACAAAGTCTTTCCGCTATTGTCTTGGCTTCGTAATCGCTGCACGCTTTGGCTTGAAATATTTCTGATATAAGTTCTATTGCATCTTTAACTTTAACACGAATTTCTGGGTTGTTCTTTTTATTAGACACTTACATCACCTATTTTTATTAAGTTAAATTAAATGTATAATTTAATAAATATATTAAGTAAAATAAAAATCCTGCTACTAAAAATATAAACTAGTTAATATTTTCTTATTTAAAAAATTTATGAAAAATACAAAAATAATTTTTAAAACAATATTAATTGGAATGCTAGGTGGATCGGTTTTTAATATACTATTATTTCCGTTACCATGGGTTTTAGGACCAGCCTTTTTTATTGCTATTTTGGCATTATGTGGAACAGAAGTAAATATTCCACAAAAAATTAGAAATCCTTTTATAGGTATTATTGGTATTTGGTTAGGTCAGTCATTTTCTTCGTCTATATTTATAGAATTACATAATTGGTTCATATCTATAGCTTTGCTATTGCTATACGTACCTTTCTCATATTTTATGACTTATTTATTTCTCCATAAAATTAGAAAACTTGGAAAAGTAGAAGCATTTTTTATTTCATCTCCAGGCGGATTACTGGAGATGGTTCTAGGTGCTGAGGAATGTGGGGCTAATTCTAAATTAGTTGGATTAGTACATATGATACGTATTTTTTTAACTGTATTTACAATTCCAACAATAATTTTGATAATATTTCCTGGTTCTTTTGAAAGAGAACCCTTATGGCCAAGTATTACAGGATCTTTAACGGATTGTTTAATTATTTTAATTATTCTGCCTATTGGCCTTCTATTTGGTAAAACATTTAGAATACCAGGAAGACGTTTATTTGGACCTTTGATTATAAGTGCTGCACTTCATGTCACAGAAATAATCGACCTTAATGCTCCTATAATTATTTTTATTTTTGCCCAACTTATTACAGGAAGTTTCTTTGGTAGCAATATGAACGGCCTCACTTGGAAAACGGCAAGAAATTATGTGGGTCACGCTATCGGAATAGTTATCTCTTTAAGTATATGCATGATACCATTTATACTAGGCGTTACTTATTTAATTAATTCTAGACCTGAAGCTATTATTCTTGCTTACTCCCCAGGCGGCATAAACGAAATGGGCTTAGTAGCAGCAACGCTTGGTATAAAACCAGCTTTTGTCATAACACATCATTTATTTAGATTATTAATAGTAGTTTTAATACTTGGATTAGCTCAAAAGTTTATATATCCAAAATTAAAACTATTAATACAAAGCTCAAAATGAAATTTCATTATTTTAAAATATAAAGTAAGATATAATCCTAAATCATAATTTATGGAGATATAATTGATCAAAGGACTCATCGCACCAATATTAACACCATTTGATAACAATCTTAATGTCGATCAAAGTATGTATAATGATTTAGCTAAAAGTCTAATGGATAATGGATGTTCAGGTTTAGCTCCTTTTGGGACGACTGGTGAAGCATTGTCAGTAGGAAATAAAGAAAGAATGAATGCAGTTGAAGGGTTAGTTAAAAGTGGTATTGACCCTAACAAGTTAATTCCTGGAACTGGCTTATGTAATCTTCCTGATACAATTGAGATAACCAAACACGCAATAGACTTAAAATGCCAAGGTGTTATGACCTTACCTCCATTTTACTTCAAGGGAATGAGTGACACTGGCCTCTACAATTATTTTGAAAAGTTAATCAAAGGTGTAAATGATAATAGATTAAAAATATATTTATATCATATTCCACAAGTTTGCGGCGTTGGCTTATCAATAGACCTTGTTCAAAAGTTAAAATCGTCTTTTCCAGAAACTATAGTAGGAATAAAAGATAGCTCAGGCATTTGGGAAAACACAGAAGCATTACTAAAAATTAAAGACTTAATAGTTTATCCAGGAGCAGAATTGCCTGTGATAGAAGCAATTAAGCTTGGAGCTCCAGGTTGTATATCAGCAACTGCTAATCTAAATAGTAAAGACATTGCTGATGTCATAGAGCTTTGTCACTCTGGACAATGGGATGAAGCTGAAGAACTTCAAAAAAAAGTGAAATCAGTACGATTGTTATTTCAAGATTACGCTCCAATTCCAGCACAAAAAGCTTTATTAGCGATGCAAACAAACAATCCTTTATGGAATAATTTAAGACCACCATTTCAGCAAATATCCAAAGAAAAAAGCACTGAATTAGCTGATACATTAAGAGATAAATTTGGTTTTAGATTCTAAAAAATAAAAGAGAATTTATGAAAATTAACGATATATCTTTACCGCTTAAAGGCAAGTGTCATTGTGGCTCTGTTAAATTTGAAATCAAAACCAATATTCAAGGTTTAAGGAGATGCAACTGCTCCATTTGTTCTAGAAAAGGCTTTGTTATGGGAACAGCTCTAATAGATGAGTTAGTTATAACTTCAGGAAAAGAATTTTTAAACACCTATAAATGGAACACAAAAATAGCCGAACATTATTTTTGTAAAGTATGTGGCATAAATACTCACCATAAAAGAAGGTCGGACCCAAATCAATACGGATACAATATTGGATGCATAGAAGGCTTTGAAATGTCTTGGATTGAAAATGCACCTTTTGTAGATAACACTAAAATGAGTGTAATTGATAATTTCAAAGACTAATTATTTATTAAATGATTTCTTTAAAATCTTATGTAAAATTCCGGCGAATATTATTACAAGAAAAACCCTGAACATATGATGTGGACTTATAAACGACATATCTGCACCAATTGAAAGAGCCAATATGTTCATTTCAGACTGCCCTCCAGGTGAAAATGCTAATAAAACTGATAGTGGATCATAACCAAAACTCATTAAAATTAAATAAATAATTATCAACGGAATTATTGAAATCAAAGTTGTAATAAACCCTGCTAGAATTGGTCCAGACATTTCTTTTAAAGTTATATTTTTAAATAAACACCCAAGAGCTGAGCCTAACAAAATCTGAATGGAAATAACTAATAAATATATTGGCATAGCTTCTACTATTTCAAAAACATGAACAAATGCAGACAAGATCATAGGCCCAATTATTGTTGGACCAGGAATTTTAAATTTAACTGCTAAATACCAACCGAGAATTGAAACCAAAATCACAGATGGTAACTGCTGCCAATTAAAAAATAAATCAGGTTGAGGAATATTTTTAATTCCTAAATGTGGAACAAATAAAATTAACAAAGAGGCTAAAAATACCACTACTACTATTCTTGTTGCGTGAATCAAAACAAGAGTTCTCGGATCAGCTCCTATTTCTTGGCCAAGAATGACCATTTCGTTTAAACCACCAGGTATTGAGCCATAAATTGA
The DNA here is from genome assembly GCA_016777705.1 of Alphaproteobacteria bacterium. Lineage (GTDB taxonomy): Bacteria > Pseudomonadota > Alphaproteobacteria > Puniceispirillales > Marisalimonadaceae > Marisalimonas. The sequence goes on from JADHQW010000139.1 coordinate 4,718, forward strand.
GGTTGATTTATTAAATTTCATAATTTTTGATAAATATAAATACGTAGTCAATCCCATTATTATTACAAAACCAGGAATAAATAATAGGGACACTCCAATCTCAGAAACTCGATCAAGAATTTCGGGGCCAAAATTTGCTCCAATTGTACAGCCTAAAAGAGCTCTACAGAATGGTCTTGGTTTTTTTGCTATTGTTACAGGTTTACCAATTGCTGAAAAAAAACCGCATCCTAGTAAGGGTCCAAGCATCCAAGGCAGAGGTAAACCAAGATAATAAGCTATAAAACTACTCATTATAGCTAAAATCAAACTTGATATATATCTCCATTTCTGTGGCCACCAATCAAAAAGAAAATCAAAGTAAGAAAGATTTGTTTTAATCATTTTCAATGTCTTTTGGAATATAGATATTTCCATCCATAATTTTCCTTGAAGTTCTATATACTCCACATGACTTTATATAATTACTATCTGTTTCCTCAATCATTGTTGAAGTTTCAACTATGCAATCTATTGAGCCCAACGGATGCTCAATTATAATTTTATCTTCACCTGTAACTTTAATATTAGATATTTTTGAGGCTACAGTCCCTGAGATTAAACATGCAGATGCAATACAGTTAGTACCAGTTGCAGCATGGGTCTCATGACATGTCTTAGGAGTAAAATATCTTGATGTAATTGTCCCTCCATGCAAAGCCTTAGATAATAATGCAAATTTTGGTAAAACTTTACCATTCACATTACCCATGCCCATTTCTAGGGCTGCAAGCAATCGTATTTCTTCAATTTTTTTTAATAAATTTTTATTAGCATTTAAAGCTGATGCTGTCTCATTACCTTCAATATCAAAATCATTAGCATTAGCCATAACAATTGGCATTGAGACATCTAGGCAAGTTACTTCAATACCTTTTATAATTGTCGTTCTATCTCCAGCAGGTAACAGCTTCCCTGTTGCTCCTCCAACAATATTCTTAAATTTTAATAAAATTGGAGATCCAGCTCTAGGAACGCCTGCAATTTTATAATCTCCTGAGTAAGTGACTGATTTACTTGGAGTAGGAATAGTTGCATCAATTATAGAGCCTGTATTTACAGATCTAATTACAATTTTTGTATAAGCTTCTTTAGCTTCAATTAGGCCTTGTTCTATGGCGAAAGGTCCAACAGCAGAGAGCATATTTCCACATGTGGGTCCATAATCAACTTTAGCTTCATCAACTAAAACTTGAGCAAAAAAATAGTCAATATCAAAATCATTAGCATTAGCCATAACAATTGGCATTGAGACATCTAGGCAAGTTACTTCAATA
>JADHQW010000140.1 GCA_016777705.1 Alphaproteobacteria bacterium
CAATGTCAAATAAAGTTGAACTCAAAGTTGGAAATGGAGAAATTTTAGATTTTAAAAATGAAACTTTTGATGGTGCTTACTCTCAACACGTTACAATGAATATTTCTGAGAGAGAAAAATTCTTTTCTGAAGCTTTTAGAGTTCTAAAAAAAGGTGGGTTCTTTGCTTTTACTGAACATGGCTTGGGTATAAAAGGAAACCCCATATTCCCGTTACCATGGGCAGACAATAAAAAAATGAGTTTTTTATTACCGCCTGAAGAAACAATATTGTTATTAAAAAAAGTAGGCTTTTCAAATATTGAAATTGTTGAAACAGGCGATAAATATATCTCAGGTTATGAAAAGCTAACTAATCCTTCCTCAAAAAAAGAAAAACCCATTTTAGGTATTCATGTTATTGGTGGAGAAAGCATGAAAGAACGATCAGTGAATTCTATGAAATCTATAAAAGAAAATAGGACCTTGCCCTTTGAGGTGGTTTGTAAAAAAGAATAATATTTATAGATTAACAATTATTCTTTTGTTCATTTTGCCTTTATTTTCTATTTTAATAGAACTTACAGAAGAAATTTCCGAAGTTCGATTTACATGAGTTCCTCCACACGGCTGATAATCAACATTGTCTCCAATACGGATCATTCTAATTTCTCCGGATCCCCTTGGTGGTTTAACAGACATAGTTCTAACTAAGTCTGGATTGTTATCTAACTCAGAATCTTTTATTGAAGAAATACTTACCTCATAATTTTTTAGAATTAATTGGTTTAATTTATCTAATAATTCTTCTTTATTAGGTTTTGTTTCAAGGTCAAAATCTAATCTACCTCTTTTATAACCTATTGAACCTCCTGTTACTGGATAAGGTATTAAAGAACATAATAAATGAAGGCATGTATGAACTTGCATATAACTATACCTTTTAGACCAATCTAAAAAAAAATTTATATTATCATTTTTTTTCAATTGATCAGGTTTTTCAGTTAAATGAACTAATTCACGATTAATATATTTTGTCCCAATAATATTTATAGTCTTATTTCCTATATTTAGTTCTCCTTCGTCACCCGGCTGCCCACCACCTTCTGGGTAAAAAATTGTTTCATTAAAAACTAAACCCTCAGGTAAAATCTTTACTACTTTTGAACTATGTTCTTTTAAATATGAATTGTTCCTAAATAACTCGATTGTCATTTCATCTCCATTAATATAACTTAAACTTTAGTAACAAATCTCAAAACAAAATGTTATAAAAAAAATAATTACATATAATTTTAAAGGATAAAACAAACATGAATATTAATGGTAAAAAGGCTATTGTTTTTGGAGGTACTTCTGGAATAGGTCTTTCGGCAACCCAGATGTTATCTGACAAAGGCGCTCAAGTCATTGCAGTAAGCCGTAACCCTGAAAAATTGGAAAGTCTTCCAAAAAACGTAACTACACATAAACTTAACGTTTTAGACAGAGAGGCAATTGAAAAATTTTTTCAAGATCAGGGTGAATTTGATATTTTAGTTAACTCAGCAACAGGCGGGTCAAGAGCTGTTGGACCATTTCTTTCTATGGATTTAGATGGCTACAAGGCATCATTTGATAAATTGTGGGGATATACCAACGTAGTAAGATACGGCACTAAATTCCTGAAAGATAATGGAAATATAGTGTTAGTGAGTGGTTCTCCAGCAAGAAAGTGTCGTCCAGGCCAAATTGCAATTTCATCAGTCGGTGGTGCAGTTGAGGCATTTGCTCGCGGTATTGCACCAGAAATAGCTCCAAAAAGAGTTAATATAGTTTCTCCTGGAATAATAGATACTCCCATGAGCCCACTTCAGGGAAAAGAAAGAGACGAATTCTACAAAAACACAACTAACAGTAACTTAATTCCACGAGCAGGAACACCTGACGAAGTAGCTCAAGGAATAATTTTTGCAATAGAAAATGAATTTATAACTGGGACTACTATTGATATTGATGGTGGTTGGTTAATATCTTAAAATTAAAGAAGAAGAGTGAAAACAAGTCACTCTTCTTCAATTTACTATATTAAGTTTAATGCGACTGGACTTAAAATAAAACCTAAAAGCCCACCAAAAAAACCTCCCCATACAACAAGCCAACCTAAATGTTCTTTTATCATTCTTTGAATAATATCTTTAATATCTTTGGGGGTTAAATCAGTTAATCTTGAATCTAAAATATTTTCAATTTTTTTGATCAAGCTTTCTGAAGAATTGTTAGCCTGATCATTTTTACCATTTTCATGAATAAATTCATCAATAATAATTCTCAGCTTTTTAACAACAGGCTCTTTTAAAGGATCTAAGGCCTTTCTTCCACCAACCATCGCTAGCATACCACCTAATTGTGAACTTTCAATAGCCTCTACTAAACCAAGAAACACCCTATCAAAGTCTATTTTTTCAATAAGCTTTTCAGAAACACCATTCTTATTTTCTAATAGAAACTTTTTTATCTGATCTTCTGAAAACAGTTCTTGCAGTATTAGATTTTTTAAGCCTAGTTTAATATCTTCAAACCTATCAAGTATTACACCTGACCCATATAAAAAAGGGACTTTATCAAATAACATATGTACTGCAATCCAGTTAGTAACACTACCTGATAATGCAAATACACCTGTCATAAGAATAAACGAATATTGATCTTTGTAAAAAAGGCCAATCGAGATTATCAACAACGAAACTAAGTTTGTAATTAAAGATTTGTTCATATTAATATTCACCTAAGATATTTTAAATTATAACTTTGGCGCTGCAATTATTGGATTTCTTAATACGCCTAACATTCCAATATCAACCTCAACAATATCACCCGGAACCATATACACTGGAGGTTTTCTTTTATCACCTACTCCACCAGGTGTACCAGTAACAATTACATCACCAGAAGACAATGCCGTAAATTCAGATATATAACTGATTAACCTTGGTATTGGAAATATAAGGTCTGCGAGAGTTGCCTTTTGCATTATGTTTCCGTTTAATCTAAGTTCAATTGGTAATTTTCTATAATCCCCTACTTCGCTTGGTGTAACCATATAAGGCCCAAAACCTCCTGTACCTGGAAACGTCTTACCTGGTGTGTATTGCGATGTATGTCTTTGATAATTTCTAATACTGCCGTCATTATAACATGCATAGCCTGCTATATGACTTAAAGCCTCATCCTCAGATATGAATCTTCCGCCTTTTCCAATAATTATTGCCATTTCTGCTTCGTAATCAAAACGATCTGAATTATCAGGTTTAATCATAGGCTGCATGTGGGCAACTTGAGAGTCTGCAAATCTTGTAAATATTGTTGGATTATCTACATCTGGTCGACCAGTTTCTTTTTTATGTTCAACATAATTTAAACCAACACACATAATTTTTTCAGGATCTGGAATAACTGGTAAAAATATAATATCTGAAAATGATAAATCTTTGTTTTTGCCTGCAATAAATTCCTCTGCTTGATCTTCCATATGAAGTGATATTAATTCTTTAATTGTATTAACATCTGGGTCAAGTTTACCAGTCAAGTCAATAACACCGTCTTTAACAACAGCTCCAAATCTGGCTTTTCCTAATCTACTAAAACTTACTAATTTCATTTTATTTCCTTTTCTTATGATCTCATAATAGCCTTGCCCCATAAATTAAGGGTTCTTTCAGTTTGAGGCCAATTTTTAATCGGTCGGCCATGAACCGTCTCTAATTCAGCTGAAATTTCAATCCAGTTCCCATCAGCATCTTCAATAAAAACAAATAAGTTATTTCCTGGCCCATGTCTACCAGGACCCCACATAAGTTGTATATCATGTGAGGCAAAGTGATCACACCAAGTTTTTATATGATCCCATTCACCCGCTTCATATGAATGATGATCCATACCTTTTTTAGCTGACTTAAAACATGCTATTGTATGATGCTCATGATTAGACGTTGTGAAGCATGTGGCAAGTGTACCGTCTATTTTTACAACTCTGTCAGTTACTTGAAAACCAAGTTTTTTTTCATAAAATTCTTGAAAAGCTTCTACGTTAAACGAAGAAAAAGTTACGTGTTGTAATGGACCATTTATGCCATCAAATAATAATTTTTTATTATCACTTAAAATACCAAAACATATTTTATTATCATCAGGATCTAAAATAGAAAAAGATCCAGTTTTGTAAATTTCTGATTTAAATTCTTGTATTTGGACCTGATTCTGGACTAGAAAACTTTTAAATCTAGCAAGGTTCTCTTCACTTCTACAGACCATTCCTGCATAACTTAAAGTTTTATTATTTCCTTGTGTAATAATAATCTTTCTTGATGGACCATTGCATATAATCTTTTTATTATTTACTTTATTTAATTGCATACTCATGACACTTGAATAAAACTTTGCTAGACCAAGAGGGTTATTACTTTGTATTTCAAGATGGTGCAGATACAAATCTGCTTGAACTGCCGTTAACATTACTTTTAATCCTTATTTAAATCATTATTATGATAAGCTTCAATTTCAAAAAAAATTTTATTTATATATCTCTCAATTAATATTACGTAGCTTGACAGATTGGCATATATAATCGGTTCGTGCTCCGGAAGATAATCGCTAGTGTTAAAAATTGAACTCAATGAAGCTTCAATCCCTAATTTTTTATTATTTATTGAAATGGCAAAACCAATTAATCCATTATCAACTTGACCTTCAGTCTTACAAAAACCTTTTTTTTTATCTTTATCCAAGCCACTTATAAATATTTTTTGTTGTTTATTGTCCTTTAACCCTTCAAGATTTAAAATATCTCTCAAACGCTTCCCTTTTATTTGCATAATGATTGCTCTAGAGGTTGCCCCGTAAAGTAATGGCATTAATCTACCTTTTTGATAGCTTGTATTATTCTTAAAAGATGGGTATTTGAAATCAGCAACACACATGACTTTATCACCAAATAACCTTGCCAAAATATTTGTGCTAGGTATTGGATTTTCATTTGCTAGTTTTTTAAGAAATGGTTCACCAGCCTGAATTAATGGGTCTGATAGATTAATAATACGATTAAATTTAATAAATGCTTGACCTAATCTAAAATAAGAACCTGCAGCACTCTCCAGAAAATCAGCTAAAACCATTTCACGAACTGTCCTATAAATAGTACTTGAAGGTATTTTTAACTCTTCTGAAATTTCAGCTACTGTCAGAGAACTTCTTTTTTCTGAAAATAGATTTAAAATTTTATTAAATCTTTCAAAACCAGACATTTACCAAAAACCTTCTTAATTATTTAATTTGACTGAGACATGACTCTGAAAAATTCACTAGATCTTTTTCATTAGTACTAGCAAAAACAAATCGATCAGGACGAATTATTAATGCATCACTTTTAAATTTTTTTAGTATCGTCTCAACTTTAGGAACATCTATATTATCAAAAATTTTAATATCAAAATTGTTTTTATCTATATTCCTATTAGTAATTAATATAGGTTCATTTGAATATGAAGAATCAAAATCTTTTCCAAATTTATTTTTTAAAGAGGGAAATATTTTTCCTCTATTAGGATCTTTTGAAATTCCTAATCCTTTTCCAAGTTTAGGTTTAATAGTGTTCATCTTTATTGATCCATCAGGTTGAATAAAAACAGTGTCAGAAACGTCAGATCCGCCAATGGAATTTAGTAATTCTCCCATTTTCATTGCTGTTTTTATGTAGTCTCTAACATTAGAAGATCTTTCTGACTGATAAGTATCAAGTAACTTTTCATTATGACCTTTATTGCAGCACATAGTAATCTTCCATGCCAAATTTGATGCATCTCTAATCCCCGCACACATGCCTTGCCCCATAAAAGGAGGTGTTAGGTGA
>JADHQW010000006.1 GCA_016777705.1 Alphaproteobacteria bacterium
AATTGCAGCGGTTAATGTTGTTTTACCGTGATCAACATGGCCTATTGTTCCAATGTTGCAGTGCGGTTTACTACGATCAAATTTTTCTTTAGACATCTTTTAGAACCTTTCTATTACTTTTTATTATTACTTAAGCTAGAATTTAGATAATGGTGGTGGGGGTAGGATTCGAACCTACGTACGCTACGCGGGCAGATTTACAGTCTGCTGCCTTTAACCACTCGGCCACCCCACCGAAAATTTATAATTATTGTTTCTTAAATAGTAATTCACCTTACTTAATATTATTCATGTGCTATGTTATATACACAAGCCTTGCGGAATAGAAAAGGTTTATTTAAATGTCAACAAAAAAAAATAAAGTAGCTTTTAAACAAGATTTTATAATGAACAACAAACATAAAAAATTAAAAAGCACCAAAGGAACAAAAACATCAAAGAAATCAGGATTCGCCTCCAAAAATATAAATAATTTTTCTAAACATTTTAAACTTCAGACTGATCAAGTAATTATATCTGGAAAACATTCAACATTATCAGCGCTAGGTAATAGAAAGAGAAAACTATTTTACTTGGTTACAACACAAGATCACTGCATCACGTGGAGGAGAACAGTTGAAGAATTGGGACTTTCAATCGAAATTAAAATTAAAGAAAAAGAAGAATTAGATGTACTAAACAATTTGAAGCCACATCAGAATATAATTTTAATTGCTGAACCACTCCAAAGAACTTCATTAGATGAGTTTTTAATTAGTAAACAACGTCCAACAAGTTACCCAATAAGGATTATTATTTTAGACCAAGTGACAGACCCTCAGAATGTAGGAGCTATAATTAGATCCGCTCATGCTTTTAAAATGGATGGACTAGCGTTGTCGCAAACCAATAGCCCTTCAGAAACAACAGCAATGTCAAAAGCATCTTCTGGCGCCATTGAAAAACTAGAAATAATTCAATTATCGAATATGGCTAGAGAAATAAAAAAGTTACAGCAATCAAATTTTACAGTTTATGGATTAGCAAATGGGGGGGCAGGCAACATTTTTGACTTAGAAAAAGAAACCGGCAACATAGCTGTTATCCTTGGCTCTGAAGGAAAAGGGCTAAGAAGATTAACAAGAGAAAAGGTTGATGCACTAATTACAATACCTATAAATGAGGAAAGTGAGTCTCTGAATGTATCAAATGCAGCTTGTATAACAATGCTACAATTACAAAAAAATATTATAAAAATTAAATAAGTTCTTGTCTCTAAAATAAATATCGATTATTGATTTGATCAGTGCCGGCTTAGCTCAGTTGGTAGAGCAGTTGATTTGTAATCATCAGGTCGGGAGTTCGAGTCCCCCAGCCGGCACCATAATGATTATTTATTATATTTTTATTACTCTTCCACACGAGTTAGACTTATATATTGAATCCTCAATTTTTAAATTTTCTACATAATCTTTTGCTACATTATTAAGCTCTTTATCATGAACAAAATAATCCAATAAATGTTTTTGATAATAAAAGACACTATCACCTGCGAAACCTTTATTCTTCCATTTGTAGATAATTTTCTTTTCTTTATTTTCACTAAATTTCCTGTAAAAAATTTCCCCATCTCCGTTTAATCTTAACGTTCCATTTGATCCTTCAATTAACATTTCTCCAATTGTTAAACGTCTATCAAATGCAACATGGTCTGATAATCTATTTCCATCAAACAAGCCCCTCATACCATTTTCAAACACAAAAAATACTATTCCAGCATCTTCTCCTTTAATATGATTATTAAGTTTAGATAATTTAGCAAAAACACAATTAATATTACCAAATAAGAATCTAAACACATCTATTATGTGAATAGCTGTCTCATGAATCATAAATCGTTCCATTTCTTGAAAATAAGGCTGTCTGTTTAAATATGCATCTTTACCTTGTCCGTCACCTGGTCGCATACGGAAACTCACTTGAAATAAATCACCCAATAATGAAGATTTTAATATTTCATTAATTTTAATATACCACGGCTGATATCTAAAATTTTCATGAACTGCGATTGTCACTCCGTATTTTTCTGCAATTTTAACAGCCTTTTTTGCTTCTTTAAGATTATTAGTAAAAGGTTTTTGACAAATAATGTTAATATTTGCCTCAGCGCAAATCTGAATAAAATTTAAATGGTTTTCGGGAGGAATTATAATATCAACAAGGTTTGCATCAGTTTCATTTATCATAGTTTTGAAATCTATAAAAACCCTGCAATTTTTAAATTGTTTTGACCTTGCTAAAGCCTCATTCTTATTTAATGAGCATATTGCCACAACTTCAGCATTTAGCCTTTGCCAAGCGTCATAATGAAATTGACTAAAATATCCAGTTCCAACTATTGCCAAACGAATTTTATTTTTCATAACAAAGTCACATTAATAATTATTTGATATGCCTCATTGCAATATGCAAAATACCATCTTCTAAAAAATTTTCTCCATAAGGAACAAAATTTAGACTTTTATAAAATTTTTCAACGGCTACCTGACTGTGTAAAATTATCGAGCTTTTCTTTTCTGTTTCATGATGATATTTTATAATTTCGTTAATCAATAAACTACCTACTTTCATGTTTCTATGCTCTACAAGGACAGCTACCCGTTCAATTTTAAATATATGATTTTCTTTTTCACGAACCCTTGCAGTTGCTATAGCTTCGCTTTTCTTATAAATCATAAAATGGTTACATAAATGATCTAAATTATCAAACTCAATGTCTTCTGATATGTTTTGCTCTTCACAAAAAACCTTTTTTCTAATTTTAAATGAAATATTCATTTCATCATTAGACGTTATTTTATAAAATTTAAATATATTCATAGTTTAAATCTCGGTATTAGAAAATTTTTAATTAAGCGGTATCAGACTATAATGGCAAAATACTACCATCATAATTAAAAAATTTTCCTGTATCATTTAATTTTAAATTTAAAAATTGTTTCATTAACCCTTCAGCACTTTCTTCTGGAGATATATCCGCATGGCTTCCTCCCATATCGGTCCTAACCCAACCAGGGTGATAAGAGGCTACTATTACATTATCATTAATAAATTGGTTTGATATTGTTCGCATTAAATTATTTGCAGCTGCTTTTGAAGCTCTGTATATAGGTGCATTTGAGGATGAGTGTTGCTGACTTCCCATAAGAGATGATATAATAGCAATTTTTGCACCATGGTTTACATTCAAATTTTTATAAAAATTTTTGATTGTCAAAAATGGTCCCGCAACATTCGCCATCATTACATCCATAATAGCCTTTTCATTGTGCTCTTTACTGAAAATATCACCTTTCCCGTTATTAACTCCTGCATTACAAACCAAAATATCAACCTTAAAATTAATATTTTGGGATATTTTCTTAATGCTTTCAGAATTAGTAACATCCATTTCATGAATATTTAAGTTAGGGTGCTCTAAAGACAATTCCTGTAACTCTTCCGATTTTTTGTTATCTCTAAAACAAGCTTCAATATTGAGGTTTTTGATTAGAGATAATTTTGTTAAAGCTAAGCCAATGCCTCTATTAGCTCCTGTTATTAAAATAGTTTCCACCATAAAACCTCCTGAAAACTTCGTTGATTGTAATAGTATTTATGTCTTTAAATTTATTTTTTTAAGTTCTTTACGTAACTTCTCCATGCTGCAAATACTCCACTTCCTACCACTATACTGCCACCAACCAATATTGATAATGTTATTTTGTCGTTAAAAATAATTACCCCTATAATTGAAGCAAAAAATAACTGAAAGTATGTGAAAGGTTGCAAAACACTTGCCTCTGCACTTTCATAAGCTTTTATCAACAAGAAGTGACCAGCCGTACTCAACGCACATAATAAAGCCATCCAACCCCAATCCTTAAAAAAAATAGGTTCCCAATAAAAAGGTCCAACAATAGACATTACAAAACAACCAACCATAGCCACCCAAAAGAAACTTGTCTCAGATGAATCATGTTTTGATACCTTTCTTGTCAAAACACTATAAAAACCTAAAACAAATGCACCAAGAATAGGTAATAGAGCGTCAAAACTAACAACAAAGTTTTTTAGATCCAAAATAATAAAAATCCCTAAAAAACCAAATAAAACCGCTAACCATCTTTGAATACCTATTTTTTCATTTAAAATTGGACCTGACAAAGCAACAACTATTAAGGGGAAAAAGGATAATATTGAATGAGTTTGTACTAAACCAAGCTTTGTAAATGAATAAACCCCGATTAATATTGCCGATATAAGTAATATTCCTCTGATAAATTGAATGACCGGTTGTTTGCTAGATATTACCTTTTTTATACCATTCTTTTTTCTTAAACTTATGGAAATTACTAATAAAGCTAAAACCCAACTTCTGATCATATTTATCACAAAAACATTGTAAGTATCAGCTAAATATCTTGATACACCATCCATTATAGCAAAGAAAAGCGTGGAAAGAACAATTATGATAATACCCTTCTTAACGTTATTGATCATAGTTAGCTAGAGCCTCTGATAAGATTGAATTTTAGGTTTAGAAAAATATTAAGTTAATAAATAGAATTTTTATTTTCTTAGAAATAAATGATTTTTAATAATATAACATTAAAGTGAAGTTTTATATTTTTAATTTTGATGGGACGTTTATGAATAATTATAAAAAACCAATAGGTTTCATTGGAATAGGGTTAATGGGCTTTTCTCTTGTAAAGAGATTGTTAGAAGTAAATTACTCAATTAACGCTTATGATAAAAATGAAAAAAGATTAGAACTTTTTCAAAATGAAAATAAAGTATCGATATGTATAAATCCAGCTGAAATATCTCAAACTTGTGATTTTATATTTATCTGTGTCGATAAAACTGAGAATGTCAGTGATGTAATCTTTGGGAAGAATGGAATAGTTCAAAACGCCTCTAAAAATACAATTATCATAGATTTATCTACAACATTAGCTGATGAAACTATAAATCTTTCTAAACGAATTTCTGCAGAAAAAGGATCATCATGGGTGGATGCTCCGGTATCAGGAGGACCTGAAAAAGCTTTAGATGGATCGTTGGCAATAATGGTTGGAGGAGAACAAAAAGATTTAGAGATCATTTCACCAATTTTAAACGATATTTCATCAAATTTTACACATTTTGGTTCTGTTGGATCAGGTCAAATAGTAAAGATGATAAATCAAATATTAGTATTGAACAATTATGCTATTTTGGCCGAAGCGTTAACATTTGCAGAGGCTTGGGGAATTGATGCTCATAAAATTCCTAATGCTTTAAGTGATGGCCATGCGGGGTCAAATTTACTAACACATTTATTTCCAAGAATGATAAAAAAAGACTTTAAACCTCAGGGTTATGCCTCACAAATTTTAAAGGATCTTTCCATGGTGTCTGAACTAGCAAATAAAAAAAATATACCCATACCAATAACTAGCCTAACAAGACAATTATTTACAATCCTTACAGGAAAATCAAAAGAAAACCTAGATGGCACTTCTATTGTAAAGTTATTAGACAAAAGTAAAACCATTTAAAGAGGAAGAACATGAAAGACATACCCATAATTGATGCTCATCACCATTTTTGGGATTTAAGTTTAAAAAAAAACCCATGGTTAGACCCAAAAAATCAAATACCGTTTAGATATGGAGACTATGGCTCCATCTGTAAAAACTTTTTAATTTCGGATTATAAAGAAGTTAGTAAAAAACATAATATTGTTAAAACAATTCATATGGAAACCGAATGGGACACTAGTGACCCTGTGGGCGAGACTAAATGGCTTCAACAATTATTTGATGCCTCTGGATTTCCAAATGCCTTAGTTGGGCAGGCCTGGTTTGATAGAGACGATATTGAGGAAGTTTTAAAGGCGCATAAACAATTTCCTTTAATAAGAAGTATAAGGCATAAGCCAAAATCATCGCCTTCTCCAAAAGTTCAACTTCTTAATCCAAAAGGAACTTTAAATGATCCAATTTTTAGACAAGGGTATTCTTTGCTAAAAAAATACAAACTTAGTTTTGACCTGCAAACACCTTGGTGGCACTTAAAAGATGCTTCTAAGTTAGCACGAGATTTCCCAGACACACCTATTATTTTAAACCACACAGGGCTTCCTGCTGACAGATCAAAAAAAGGTTTGGATGATTGGAAAACTCATCTAGAAGAATTTGCAAAGGAACCGAACACAGCCGTAAAAATATCTGGTATCTGCGTTCCTAATAAAAAATGGACTGTTGATCTTAATAAAGAAATTATTTTAGATACAATTAAAATATTTGGTTTTGAAAGATGCATGTTCGCATCAAATTTCCCTGTGGATAGTGTTTTAGCTAGCTTTGATCAAATATTTGATGGATTTAAAAGCATTACATCTAAAATGAGTAGCAATCATATCAATCATTTATTTTATCAAAATGCTATAAAGTATTATAACCCTGTGTGATAAAGACTTAATATTGATTTAAATACCTTTAAAATTTGCCGATCTTTTTTCCATGAAAGCCTTTCTACCTTCTTTATAATCTTCACTATCAAAGCACGCAGATGCAAGTTGTTCACATAACAACAGGTCTCGGTCATCAGAATTTTTTGAAATTTCTATTCCTATCTGTTTCATGGCTTTTATTGTCAATGGAGCATTTTTAGAAATCGTGGAAGCATAATTATTTACAAACAGTTCTAAATCTTCTTCTTTAACTAGCTTTTGGACTAACCCACAAGATAGGGCTTCATCTGCTGAAATTTTTTCAGCTGTAAACATGAAATGCTTAGCCATTCCAGGCCCCATTACATCAAATAGTCTTTTTATTGATGAAAACGGGTATCCAAGAGATAATTTTGCAGCCGGCATTGCAAACTTTGATTTTTCTGAACAAATCCTTATATCACAACAAACTGCTACGTTTAGACCACCACCTATACAATAGCCATTGATCATAGCTATGGTTGGCTTTGGAAACGTCTCAAGGTTTTCATAAACTTTTTGTGTCCTTTTATTATAACTCAAAACAGCATCTTTAGAGCTTCGTTCTTTATCAAATTTAGAAATATCTGCTCCTGAAACAAATGATTTACCACCTGCTCCATTTAAAACAATGACCCTTATGTTTTGATTTTCTCTAAAATCATCAAGAATATTTTCCAATGCGTCCCACATTTCTATTGATACTGCATTATGTTTTTCTGGATTGTTAAAAGTAATATACCCAATGCCATCTTCAACTCGAGATATCATTTTTTCTGTAATCATTATAAACCCTATATTTAAATTATGTTTTTTGATTGAAAGTCATTAAGTTCATTGTCAGTAAAACCTAAATCTGACAAAACTTCTTTATTATGCTCTCCCTTCTCTGGAGGCCTTTGTTTTAAAGAACTCGGGGAACGGGATAGATTAAATGGCTGTCCAACAAGTTCTGTTTTACCAAATGGAATTGTCTCAATAGACTGTGCTATGCCAAGATGTTTAACCTGAGGATCATCAAAAACTTTATCAATTGAATTGATTGGACCACAAGGAACTCCAACTTTTTCTAATTTTTCAACCCATTCATTTGAACTTTTTTGAACAGTAACTTCTTCAATCAGATCATTTAAATAGTCTCTATTTTCTAGTCGCTCCTTAGCTCCTTTAAATTCGTCTTTATCAAGCCATTCTTTTTTGTCTATAGCCTCAACAAATCGTTTCCAAATTGTTTCTCCAGCTACAGCTAAATTTATTGATCCGTCAGTTGTTTTAAAGACACCAGTAGGTACACTTGTTGGGTGATTATTACCAGCCTGCCCTGCTACATTCTTTTCACTTAACCATCTCGCAGCTTGAAAATCCAACATGAAAATTTGAGCCTGTAGTAGGGATGTATTAACCCACTGTCCAAGACCAGATTTTTCTCTTTCTATTAACGCTGTTTGAATACCCATAGCACAAAATAGACCAGCAGTAAGATCTGCAACTGGAATTCCAACTCTCATGGGACCTTCACCAGGAGCGCCTGTAATACTCATTAACCCCCCCATACCTTGAGCTATTTGATCAAAACCAGGTCTTTTGGCATATGGCCCGTCCTGCCCAAAACCTGAGATACTAGCCAGGATTATTTTTGAGTTCCTTTTTTTTAAAGTTTCATAATCCAAACCAAGTCTGTCTTTAACATCAGGTCTAAAATTTTCTACCACTACATCAGAAGTTTCTACAAGCTTCATTAAAATTTCTATGGCTTCAGGTTTTTTTAAATTTAGAGTAATGCTTCTTTTATTGCGGTGTAAGTTTTGAAAATCAGAAGTATGCCTTGATGCCCCAAGAGCTCCATCAGCCTCAATACTTTCTGGAGCCTCTACTTTAATTACGTCTGCACCCCAGTCAGCCAGCTGTCTTACAGCAGTAGGACCAGATCTAACTCTAGTAAGATCAATTACTCTAATGTGAGACAGGGCTTTAGAAGCGGGTGAATGGGGCATAAAAATTTCTCCATAGCCAATTATATGAGTATAGTTGAAGCTTATTTAATAATTTAAACTTATTTAATAAACATAAATATAATATCAAAAAAATACTTGTTAATAAACGAAAAAAAAATTATCAGTTGTTAAGTTATGGCCTATAGGAAAACAATGATTGAGTATAAATTTAATTTTGACAAACATTTAAAATATCTCTCTGCAATAGAACAACATTCAAAAAAATCATTTATTAATTCACAGGATTCAAAAGTTTGTTGGAGATCGTGGGGTGAAGGTACACCTTTAATTTTTTTACATGGTGGATACGGAAGTTGGGGGCATTGGATAAAACAAGCAATACCGTTTTCAAAGAAATATAGAGTATTAATACCGGACATGCCTGGATTTGGGGAGTCTGATGATTTAACTCTTCCTCACACTCCAGAAAAAATAGCTTCGAATTTAGCTGATACAATTTTAGAATTAATAACATTAGATGAAAACCCAATAATATGTGGTTTTTCTTTTGGTGGGCTAATTGCTGGTCACTTATCTTATGAATTAATTCAAAGAGGTTTTAAACCAGAAAAATTGATTTTGGTTGGACCTGGTGGATTAGGAGCTAAGAGAGGTGAAATGAGAGATATGATACCAAGACATTCTAATATGAGTGAAACAGATATTTATAACGCCCACAAAACTAATCTTGAAATTTTAATGATGCATAATCCAAATAAAGTCGATGATTTTGCCGTTCATATACAAAAAAAAAATACAGATTCTCACAGAATTAAGAGCAGACCGATATCAGCAACTGACACTTTAGCCATAGTATTAGGCAAACAAAATGTTCCGCTTTATGTTGTTTGGGGAGAAAAGGATGCCAGCGTAGGTGTTTATCTTGAAGACAGAATGGCAATTTTAAGAACTCAAAATATTAACGTAAGATTTCATGTTGAATATAATTTAGGTCATTGGATAATGTATGAAGATGAAAAAATATTTAACAAAATTTTACAAGATATTATTCAAGATTAATTCCATGACCTTTCAGCCATTTTTTAAAGTTTTCTCTTTCTGGAACAGATAATTGTCTACTGATATTTTCCGACCAAGTTCCTTTTTGGGCAACACCATAAAGATCTACATGTCTTTGTTTCTCCTTTAAAATAGGAGCTATTTTAAATACACGTTCATCATATTCATTTATTTTTTGATTAAGATTATCTTCTTTATAAGTATCAAAGTGAGTGACTATATCCTGAGGTAGTCGAAGAGAAACAGGAGCTTTTTGATCAGGCCAGCCAACAGCCAATCCTGCAATTGGGAAAACGCCTTTTGGTAAATTACAGATAAATTTAACTTCTTGAATAATATTCCTAATCATACTTATTGGGCAAACCCCTAAACCCATTGCCTCAGAAGAAATTATCATTGATTGCATAGAAAGAGCTGCGTCTATTACCCCATTCATAAAAGTATCTACGTTATTATTCTTATGCTTATACCCCCTATCGTTAGAAATTTTAATGTTTCTTCTAATGTCAGCAAGAAATAGAAGAAATACAGGAGCTGTAAGTGCCCATTTAGTATTTCCAATCAGATTTGATATTTCGGTTTTGATACTAGTGTCTTGTATTACTAAAATTGAATATTGTTGAAGGTTTGATTTTGTAGGAGCAGACTGAGCAGACGCTAATAGCAATGTTAAAGTTTCTTTAGTTACAGGTTTTTTTGAAAATTTTCTAACACTAGCTCTTGATAAAATAGATTTTAGTAGAGGTGAAATATCAACTTGTGACAAATCTAGGTCAGAATATTTACCATATCTGTTATAATATAGTTTAGATGCATCAATCATTATATATTGCTTTCCAAAATTTAATAATATTATAATACTCTTGATAAATGAAAATTTTAAGGTTTTTTTTATGTTAAATCTTCACGATAAAGTGGCAATTGTTTCAGGATGCGGTTCAATCGGTAATGGTTTTGGAAATGGTCGTGCAATTACAACTCTCTTAGCACGGCAAGGTGCAATAGTAATTGGGATTGACATTAATGAAGAAGCTGGCAATAACACATGTGAATTCATTAAAAAAGAAGGTAATGATTGTACCTTTTATAAAGTAAACATGACAAACGAAGATGATGTAAAAGAATTTTTTGACGAAGTAAGAACAAAATATAAAAAAATTGATATTCTGGTAAATGTAGTTGGCCAATCTGAACCAGGAGGACCTGTTGAAATAGATTCGAGTACATGGCGACAACAATTTACTCTAAATTTAGACACTGCTTTCCTTTCTATTAAATTTACTATCCCAATTATGGAAGAAAACTTAGGTGGGTCCATTGTAAATATCTCTTCAGTTGCAGGAATGAGATATATAGGCAAACCACAAGTTGGTTATAGTGCCTCGAAAGCGGCACTCATTCAAATGACTAAAACTACAGCTGTTATTGAAGCAAAAAAAAATATACGCCTTAACTGTGTTGTTCCTGGTTTAATGCATACTCCTTTAGTTGATAGATTAGCAGAGAAATACGCTGATGGAGATTATGATGGATTTGTTAAAAAAAGACATAAGCAAGTTCCAATAGGTAGAATGGGAGAATCTTGGGATGTAGCTAACGCAGTGTTATTTTTATGTTCAGATGAAGCTAAATATATTACAGGAACTGAAATAGTAGTTGATGGCGGCCTTACTGCCTCAACTCCATAAGTTATTTACTAATTATATAATTTGCCTAGATTAATTTAATGTACAAAGTTTTTACAAGATATAATTATGTACTGATAAGTTAAAAGACTCACTAATAAACTACTTTTTAAACGAAAAAAATCGAATAAAACAAGCCAGTATGTCGATCATATATTCTTTATCTTAATACTCTTAAATATAACTCTCATTTACTTATATTCAGCAAATATCAATATGATGAGCATAAAAAAAGCATTTAATATTTTTGAAAATTTTTCTGTAATTATTTTTAATTTTTAAAATTTTCTTGCATATTGTGGAGGCACTTTAATATCGTGCTTTAAAATTTTTGCAGCATCCCATACCCATCTTGGATTAGTTAGAAAACCTCTTGCTATGGCTACCATATCAGCTTCTTTATCTACTATAATTTGATTAGCTTTAATTGGGTCTGTTATCATACCTACAGCTCTTACGACCATATCTGTATTTTTTTTTATAATTTTAGCCAAATGAACTTGATAATGTGGAGCAATTGGTATTTTAGGATTAGGTGTATTTCCACCGCTAGAAACACAAACATAATGGCATCCTATTTTTTCTAACTCATTGGCAAATATAATGGCTTCTTGCTCATCAATTCCACCATTTTCCCATTCAGTACCTGTTATTCTCATGCCTATAGGAAAATCTGTTGGCAACGCTTCCTTAATTGCAGCAAAAACTTCTAAAGGATACCTCATCCTATTTTCTAGACTTCCACCATATTTATCGGAACGGTGATTTGATAATGGAGACAAAAATTGATGAAAAAGATAACCATGTGTTCCATGAATTTCTATTAAGTCAAATCCAACTCTAACTGACCTGAGTGATGCTTCTACAAATTTACTTTTAATATTTTCTAAGTCACTATTTTCTATTGTTTCAGGAACATGCCAATCCTCATCAAAAGCTAGGGAGGAAGGTCCCTTAGTAGACCAAGGATCCTCTTCTTTGGAAAGACTTTTTCTTCCTTCCCATGGTCTTTGTGTTGACGCCTTTCTTCCAGCATGGGCTAATTGAATACCAAAGGCAGTTTCTTTTTGAGAAACTAACCTTGCTTTTTCTAAAGTTTTTTTTATGGATCTTTCACAAAAATCATTATAAAGACCAACACAATGATGTGTTATTCTTCCTATTCTTTCAACGGCTGTTGCCTCGACCATTATTAAACCAGCTCCAGAATAACCTAATTGCATTAAATGCTGAGTATGCCAGTCAGTCATTGCGCCATCAACTGATGAATATTGACACATAGGGGCAACAGCTATCCTGTTTGAAACATTCAAATTAGCAATTTGAATTGGAGAAAAAATCATTTATGCCCTCTTAAAATTTAATTAGTTAAACTGGTTAATCCAATTATCTACCAGCCTACGAGCAATAGAGTCAACTCTTGGCAATTTAAATCCTCCACTTATTAAAGGATGATTTAAAGATCTCAATTCTTCAATTGAAAACCAATGAGCATCTTCAATCTCATTATAATCAATATTCATATCCTCATTAATAGCTTCAGCAAAAAAACCAAGCATTAATGAAGCTGGAAATGGCCAGGGCTGTGAATTAAAATATCTGATGTTTTTGACTTTAACACCCACTTCTTCATAGACTTCTCTCTCAAGCGCTTGTTCTAGACTTTCTCCAGGTTCCACAAAACCTGCAAGTGTACTATACATACCTTCAGGAAACCTTGGAGACCTTCCTAACAAAATTTTGTCCTTATATGAAATAAGTGTGATTATGGCAGGATCTGTTCTTGGGAAATGACTTTTACCACATTCGATATTTGAACAAACTTTAACAAAACCAGCTTCTGTAGTATTATTTTTAAAGCCACATGAACCACAAAATTGATGTGTCTTATGCCAAAATGTCATTCCATTATTTAAAGATAAAAAAGAGGCATCTATATCATTTAAAGTTGGACCATATTTGCGTAAATCTTCAAGAATTATTGAATTTTCATTACACCATAAATCCATTTCAGAATTATTGTGGTCTAAATCTATTCCAACATAATTAATATTATTGGCAACACCAAGAAAGATAGGATTATCAATTCCATTTGGATAAATTGTTTTTAATTGTTCAGAATTAAAAAAACAAGCTTCTATATTTTCATCAGATTGCCTAAATAAATTTTTCCCATTCAAAACTGGAACAAATTTAGTGCTGTTGTCTGATATAATATTTTTTATTAAACCTTTATTACTTCTAAAATCACCATGACGATTAATTTGTGAGCTCGCATAAAAAGGTTGATACATGATTTTACCTAAAAATATATTTATTAAAATTAATTAGTATTATACATACTGATTACTTGAATTAATAATATTAAAATTATATAATTTAAATAATTTGTAAAATTTTTATTTATTAGGGTTACAAATAAATTTTGTCAGCGCTTAAAGTTCAATAGAGCATATGTAAAGTTTAGAGGATAGGAACATGATTAAAATTAGCCGTATTTCATCACCCCTTAAAGATAAAATAAAAAACCTAGAGGAATGCTCTCAGCTTAGTGGAGACGGTGTTTTTGAAGGAAAGTATAATACCTCTGGATCAATTATAATTAGAAATAAATTTTTAGGTGAATTAGAAGCTGACCAGGTTATTATCGACGAACACGGTGAAGTTGATGGAACTATAAAAAGCTCTGAATTAATTGTGAACGGCACAGTAAATGGAAAAATAAACTGCAAGAGCATTATTATTATGGAAAATGGTAATGTATCAGGTGATGTTCTATATAACAAAATCGCAGTTTTTGAGGGTGGCACTATAAATGTAAGTGGAATGAAAAAATTAGAAGAAGAGACAGATAAAGTTATCGATATTGTAAAAAAAGTTGGAGATTAATTTAAGTTCTTACTAAGAATTCTAAACCAGCCATGGAGCCAACGTAAAGATTAGGTTTAGTCTTTTTTAGTTTAACAATTGTTCCTGATACTTCTACATCAATTCCATTACCATACATTCTTATAATTTTCCCTTCGTTCTTGGTATCTCTATCAGTACATATCACTGTAACCTTTTGATCTAAATGCACATTATTCTCCTTTTTTTTAATTAACCGAATAGGCTTGTAAATCTTCTAATTTAATAATAGATAGGGTTGCGATATTTGTTGATTTTATTACAACTTTTGGAGCTTTACCTTCATCAAATGCTTCTTTCCATCGCGAAGCACAAAGGCACCAATAATCTCCTTCGGTTAAACCAACAAAATTATATGCTGGAATGGGCGTAGACAAGTCATTGCCTACTGATTTTGAAAAATTCAAAAATTCATTTGTCATTTTACAGCAAACTGTGTGCAAACCAAAGTCATCTTGTCCTGAATTGCAACAATTATCTCTATAAAATCCAGTTATAATATCTTTGTCACTTTGTGAAATTGATTTACAAGGTTCAAGAATTCCACCAAGAACATTTAACTGTTTATTATTTCCTCCCCTTGGTGAAAAACCGTCCATTATGATAACTCCTTTTTTATCAATTCATTTGAAGCATTTTCAATTTCAGTTTCTAACCTTGATAAAAATTCTTTTTTTGGCAATCCCGGTTGTATTTCAGGAAGTATTTTAAGAGTGACTGATTTTGAAGAAAGTCGTTCAGGATACTTAATAAAGCTATTTTTAGGCCAAATTAAACCTGCGTTATGAGCAACAGGAACAACAGGTACCTTAGTCTGAGAGTATAAAAAAAATACACCTGGTAAGTAAGGTTTTTCCTTAGGTGAAACTCCTGGACTAACACGTGTCCCTTGTGGGAATATCATCATTGACCTATTTTTCTTAACTGCAATTTTAGCATTTCTTCCCATTTTTTTTAGAGCATTTATGCCTTGGTCTCGGGTAATTGGAATAGCACCAGATCTTAAAAAATACAAACCTATTACAGGTAAAAATATTAATGCTTTTTTTAACACAATTGATGGCATTGAAAAAAAATCAGTGCAAAAAACTGTTTCCCAAGCTGATTGATGTTTAATAGCATAAATTACCACTTTATCTTTTGAGGGTAATTCACCTTCAACTTTAATATCAGTATTTAACCACCATTTCATTCCCTTTATCATTATTAAACACCAAACTCTATTCACAAATAGAACTACAGGCCTTGGAAATAATAAACATGGCAAACAAACAGTAACTAGTATACTAGTACCTACATAAAATTGAATATTAAAAAATAAAGACCTTATAAAGTTCATATTAATTATCCTAAAAACTCACTATAATTTTTTAAATAATGTAAAATAATATTTACCTGACCCGGTTGTTTTGATTGATATATTATATCCTTCGTGTTCAGAAAAGTGAGAAAAATCAATTGGACTTGCAGGATCGTCGGAAATAAAAGCTACTTTTTTACCTTTTTCTAAGCTCTTTAAAACTCTCTTTGCTTTTAAAACTGGTAAAGGACACTTTAGTCCAGTAAAATCATGTTCTTCAATCAAAAAATATTCCTGTCAAAAAGTTAAATACAAATTAGATTTATACATATTTAAAGTTGTATTCCAATTTTATTTTACTTGTATCCAATGAATCTTACTTGTATGAGATAAATTATGAGTATATGGGGAAAATTTATTGTTAGCGCTGCTGGATTTGCATTAGGAGGTCCTATCGGCGCATTAATTGGGGTAGTCGCCGGACACGCAATAGATAAAATTAAAACCAAACAAAAACTCCCAAAGGAAAGTGCTTTAAAGCAAATAGGCTTTACAGTCGGAGTAATAGTTCTATCTGCTAAAATGGCAAAAGCTGATGGTAAAGTTACAAAAGAAGAAATTAGAGCATTTCAAAACAAGATAAGCGTTCCGGAAAATGAAATTAAAAATGTTGCTCGATTATGGGATCAAGCCAAGAAAACAACAGATGGGTTCGAAGTTTATGCTCAACAAATTTGTCAATTGTTAGGAAAAAATTCTTCAGTATTAGAAGAATTATTAAATTTACTAATAATTATTGCAAAAGCAGATGGAAAAATTACTAAATCAGAAATTCTTTATCTAAAACAAGTTAGTATTATTTTTGGTTTTTCTATTGAAAAATTTGAAAGAATTTATTCCTCAAACTTGGGCAAAATATCAGATCCTTATCAAATATTAGGGGTCACTAGAAACACACCAATTGTTGAAATTAAAAATAAGTGGAAACTGCTCGCTTCTAATCATCATCCTGATAAGTTAATAGCCCAAGGTTTGCCAATTGACTTCATAGAGAAAAGCACTAACAGACTTCAAGAAATTAATAATGCTTGGGATATAATCAAAAGTCAGCAGTAATAGGTAAAAAATGCCAACACCACTAATTACAACTCATAATTTAAAAATTTCTCAGCCAAATAAAGTCATAATAAATAATGCCGAATTTTCTATTAACAGATTCGATCGTATAATTTTAGTAGGTAAAAATGGATGTGGTAAAAGTTCACTTTTAAAAGTTTTAAAAGGAATTGACACGCCAGATGAAGGCCAGATTTGGATGGCTCCAAATATAAAAATAGACCTTCTTGAACAAAATCCGCCAATTCCTAACGCAAATAATGTAATTGATTTTCTCTCACAGGATAATAATCACCTAAACCTTTCCAAAATAAATTTTATCATTGAACAATTAGGTTTGTGTGACATCGATTTAACAAAAAAAATATCTGGCGGCGAACTTCGTAAAATTTATCTAGCGCAATCTATATTAAATGAACCTGACATAATGCTTCTTGACGAACCCACTAATCATATAGATTTACCAACAATTCACTGGCTTGAAAAAAAGCTGATAGAGTTAAATACTACAATGATAATTGTAAGTCATGATCAAGAATTTCTTAAAAAAATTGGTACAAAAACTTTTTGGTTTAATAAAGGCCAATTGATTAAACGAGAAGGTCCTTATGATGATTTTTTTAAATGGACAGGAGAATTAATTGATATTGAAAAAGATAAACTTCATAAAATAAAGCAAAAAATAAAAAGTGAAACCAAGTGGTCTATAGAAGGGATTTCTGGAAGAAGAAAAAGAAATATGGGACGTGTAAGAGAATTAGAAAAGCTAAATCAAAATTATGAAAATAATAAAATTTCTGATTCAAAGTCAATAGATATATCTCTTAACAAAACAAATGATTCTTCTGTAAACATTGTTGAAACTTTTAATGTATTTTTTATGTACAAAAATACCCCTATACAGGAAAATGTTATTACAAATTTCAATTATAAAATAAGACGTAATGATAGAATAGGTATTATAGGAGCTAACGGCTCCGGGAAAACTACTTTGATTAAAATTTTACAAGGAATTTACAAACCGACAAAAGGTAAAGTTAAGATTGGTGAACGAGTAAATGTTAAATATTTTGATCAAAATAAAGAATTAATAAAATTAGATAGCACACCTTGGAAAACGCTTATAAATGAAGGAGATCATGTAGAGTTTTTAGGAAAAAAGATACATGTCTTATCGTATCTAAAAAAATTTTTATTCGATGAAAAAAAATCCTTACAAAACAACTCCACTTTATCTGGCGGAGAAAAAGTTAGATTACTATTAGCCAAATTATTCTTAAATAATCATAACTTTCTTATTTTAGACGAACCAACAAATGATTTAGATTTTGAAACACTGAAACTTTTAAAAGAAAATATTAGTAACTATGATGGGACGATTTTAGTTATTAGTCATGATAGATATTTTCTTGATCATACAGTTAATAAACTGTTAGTTTTTGAAAATGATAATCAGATCTTTCAGCATGAAGGAAATTTTACAGAATATTTTAAAAAATACGGTTTATCTAAATTAATAAAATCAAATACTAAAAATATAAATTCAAATAAAGTTTCAATAAAAACCTATATTAAGCCAATAAAGATTGTGAAGAAAAAATTAACTTTTAGAGAAAATTACAATTTAAAAGCTTTACCTGATAAAATTGAGAAACTAGAAATAAAGCTAAAAAAATCAGAAGCTATATTAGACAATAATGAACTTTACTATAATGACAAAATTACTTTTGACAAAACCCTACTTGAAATAACAAACATTAAAAAAGAAATAACATTAGCTGAAGATGAATTATTAGATTTACAAATTTTACAAGATGAAATTAATACAAAATAATTGTTAAATTATAATAAAGTGTTGACCAAACATTCAAACTTTATATTTTTGTATTGTCAGAGAGTGAGTAGTCGCTTTTTAAAGAGGAAAGTCCGGGCTCTATAGAAAGAAGGTGCTGGATAACTTCCAGCAGGGGTAACCCTAGGGAAAGTGCCACAGAAAATATACCGCCTTTTGGTAAGGGTGAAATGGTGCGGTAAGAGCGCACCGCATTTCTAGTAATAGAAATGGCATGGTAAACCCCACCTAGAGCAAGACCAAATAGGAGAAACAAATTTTGTCTTTCTACAAAGTTTCTCGGGTAGGTCGCTAGAAAAGTTTGGTAACAAATTTTCAAGATGAATGACTACAATCAAAATTTAGATACAAAACCCGGCTTACAACTCTCTGGCACTACTTTTAAATAAAATCAAATATTTAAATTACCATGATTTGCATATATTTTCCCATTGACTCCCATTAATTCCCATGTTATCCCATAAAATGTATATTTAACTACTTTAGGCATAATATTTAATTTTTATTTAACTTTACGTTTAGATTCTACGCATGTTTTTCATTTTTAACTAAGGGTCTTTCAAATCAAATGTTTTTGTCAACCTCATATAATAAGATTGATTCAAAGTCTAGAGTGTCTATTCCTGCCGCTTTCCGCCTCAATCTTGAAAAAAATAATGAACCATTGATATTATTTAAAAGCCTTCAATTAAAATGTATTGAAGGCACTACCTATAGTAGAATGCAAATGTATATAAATGCCATAGATGAATTAGATGCACTTTCAGACGAAGCATTTGTCCTAAGAATGATGATGGCCGATTCATTTGAAATGAAATTTGATACAGGTGGAAGAGTTGTTATCCCTGACATATTGATGAACTTCTCTGGATTAACAGATAAAGCTGTATTTATGGGGATTGGTGAATCTTTTTATATTTGGTCTCCAACTGAGTATGAGAGCCAATATACAAAATCTCAAAAAATACTTAAAGAAAAAGGGCCACCAAAATTAATATTAAAAAAGCAAAGTGATTAAAAGAAATTTTGATGATTAATAAAACCGCTCATATTCCTGTCTTATTAGAAGAAACAATAAATGCCTTGTCTGTTAAAAATGAGAAATTTTATATAGATGCAACATTTGGATTAGGGGGGTACACAAGGGCTATTTTGGAGAGAAAAAATTGTAAGGTTTTAGGTGTAGACAGAGATCCAGATGTAACGCCCGCTGCAGAAGCTATAAAAGTTGATTTTAAAAATAGGTTTTATTTTCAAAATGCTAGATTCTCTCAAATTGAACAACTTTTAGAACCCTCAAGAATTAAAAAAGTTGCTGGTATTGTGTTTGATCTGGGTGTTTCAAGCCCTCAAATTGATCAAGGGCATAGAGGGTTTTCTTTCAAATTAAACGGTCCACTTGACATGAGAATGTCAAAAGAAGGCCCAACTGCTGAAGAATTTATTAATAAAGTTGAAGAAAAAACTCTTGCAAATATAATTTTTGAACTAGGTGATGAAGTTTTTTCTAGAAGAATTGCAAGAAATATAATAACTGAAAGAGCTGTAAATACCATTACTAAAACTGGTCAATTAGCTTCTATTATAAGAACAGCTGTTCCTTCTTCTAAATATAAAATTGATCCAGCCACAAAGACTTTTCAAGCAATTAGAATATATTTGAACGATGAAATATCTGAATTAGAAAGAGGTTTGATTGCCGCAGAAAGAATCTTGCAGCCCAATGGAATTTTAGCTGTTGTTTCTTTTCATTCAATAGAAGATAGAATAATTAAAAATTTCTTTTTGAAATGTTCTCAAAATAAAAATTTATCGAGACATGTTCCAGACATTCCTTCAAAAAATCATAGTTTAAAGATACTAACAAAAAAACCAATTCTTCCTTCAGCAAGTGAAATTAAATATAACACAAGATCAAGATCAGCTAAACTTCGCGTAGCAGAAAGAACAGCATTTCCATCACAATTTGGAGATGCTGCATGATAAAATATCCATCATTTTTAGTTGTTTTTTTAATGATATTTACAGCTGTTTCATTATATCAAATTAAGCATTTTATTACCAAAAAAGAAATAGAGTTGGCTGAAACAAATAAGGCAATAAAAACGACACAGTCAGATCTATATATATTACATGCTGAATTAAGCTATCTAAAAAGGCCCGATAGATTAGAGCAGATAGCTAAAAATAAATTAAATATGAAAGGCATTCTACCTATAGACATTTGGAATTTAAAAGATTTGGTTGATGCAACAAAAACTTTTAATGAAAGTGGATTATAATGAGTTTCTTTCAATTTCAAAATAACAATACACAAAAAAATGATCTTAAAATGAGGAGATTAAAATTATTAATTTGTGGAGCCTTATTATTTATAGCATTTACAACAATTGGTTACAGAACAGTGTCTTTAGCAGGTTTAAATGATAAGACAGTGAAAAACTCTTTTCGCAGCGTAAACTCAAAAAATTTAATCCATCCTTTTAGAGGAAATATTCTTGATAGAAACAATAATTTGTTGGCGACAACTGTAAATATTTCAAGTTTAAATATTAACCCACAAGAAGTATTAGATGTAAATCAAACAATATTAAAGTTAAAAAAAATCTTTCCTAAATTAAATAGAGAAAAATTATTGCAAAAACTAAATTCTAATAAAAAACACGTGCAAATATTAAGAGAAATTTCGCCAAGAGATCATGTTTCTTTGCTTAAGTTAGGGATTGAAGCACTTAAAATTGAAAGTAGTAAGAAACGAATTTATCCAAATCATAGTTTGGCTTCACATGTTCTAGGGAACACCGATATTGATGGCAAAGGAATAGCTGGAATTGAAAAAAAATTCGATAAAGTATTAGCTAATGGAGAAGACATATCAATATCAATTCATAGTGGCATTCAACATATTACAAAAACATTGTTACTAGAACAAATCAATCAATTTAAAGCTGAGGGTGGTGCAGGGATTATAATGGATACAAAAAATGGAGAAATATATGCTTTGGTATCTCTTCCTGACTATAATGCAAACAATTATAATAAATTATTAGGCAACAAATTATTTAACAAAGCAACAAAAGGGATTTATGAACTAGGTTCTACTCTAAAACTTATAACGGCAGCGGTTGCATTAGAAAGTAATTTAATTAATGAAAACGAAGTTTTTGATGTTTCAAGCCCTCTCAGGATATCATCTAGAACTATACGAGATTATCATCCCTTAAATTATGCAATTAGCATACCTGAAGTTGTTGTACATTCGAGCAACATAGGTTCTGCTAAAATTGCTGAAAAATTGGGTTCATCTACTCAATTAAAATATTTAAAATCATTAGGTTTAATGGACAAACTTTCATTAGAATTGCCTGAACTTGGTAGACCTCAAGTACGCACGGATAAAAAACTGTTAACAACCATGACAATTTCTTATGGTCACGGAATTTCTATAACACCAACCCATTTAGCTTCTGCAACGGCGACAATAGTGAATAATGGAATAAGAGTGGACCCTACATTATTGATTTCTAATTCAGCGAGAAAAAATAAACGAATTTTTTCAAAGAAAACGTCTAAAACAATGAGAAGCATAATGAGACTGGTTGTTAGCAATAAGAATGGGACAGCAAAACAAGCAGAAGCATCTGGATACTTAGTCGGAGGAAAAACAGGAACTGCTGAAAAAACAAATCCAGCTGGAGGGTATTTTAAAAAACAAAATATAGTAACACTTACTTCAGCGTTTCCTATGAATAACCCTAGGTTTGTTATCACAGTAATGATAGATAACCCTAAAGGTAGCAAAAGAACGGCTGGATGGGTTGCTGCTCCAGTAGTTAATAAAATAGTAACAAGAATAGCACCAATTTTAAATATCAAACCTCAAACAAAGAGCTCTGTAAACTTCTCTAGAAATCTTCTTAAATTCAAAATAAGAGGTAAAGATAAGGGAGCAATTTTATAAAATGGTACTATTAAAAAACCTTATTTTAAGAAACGATACTTTAAAAGACATATTTAAAGAATGCAGTTCTGAAAAAATGGATTTTTTAATCAATGGAATATCTTCAAATAGTAAGGAAATTAAAAAAGGTTATATTTTTGTTGCTTTACAGGGTCAAAAATTAGATGGAAAGGATTTCATTACAGAAGCTCAAAAAAATGGAGCACAATTAATAGTAGCTGAAAATTTAAAAAAAGACAATGTCATTTCTATTAAAGAAGGGATGTCTAGAAAGGTTTATTCTTTACTACTTTCTTGTTTTCATGAGAAACAACCAAAACAAATAATTGGCGTAACTGGCACTAATGGTAAGACTTCAGTAGTTGAGTTTTGTCGTCAAATATGGGGGCAAGCAAGCTGGAAAGCTGCTTCAATGGGAACGCTTGGAACTAAAATTAACACTAGCAGTGAAAAAAATAACATATTAAAGTCAAATGAAAATCTCACAACTTACGAACCATCGAGATTGTATAAAGAACTTCATTTTTTAGCTAGTAAAGAAGTTAGCAATGTAGCAATAGAGGCATCTTCACATGGAATTGATCAACACCGTTTAGATGGAATAAAATTTTCTGGAGCAGTTTTTACTAACTTATCGCATGATCATCTTGATTATCACAAAAATATTAAAAATTATTACTCTTCTAAAAAGAGACTGTTTACACACCTACTAAACCCAAATTCATCAATAGCAATTAATATAGACGATAGTTATGGTGAAAAACTGCATAAAGAGTTAAATAAATCTAATCATTTAATTTTAACATTTGGGAAAAAAGAAGAAGCAGACATTCAAATCGTTTCTTCAAATACTTACAATAAATCTATTGATTTAACACTTAAGTTCAACAATAAAATATTTCAAACAACTATTGGTATGATTGGGCAGTTTCAAATTTATAATGTAATTGCTTCTGCTTCAATTTGTATAGCTTTAGGGATGGACCCTGATTTTGTATTCAAATCCCTAAGCTATTTAAAACCAGCTCGCGGTAGAATGGAAATTGTCTCAGATAATGAAAATAAATCATTAGTTATAATTGACTATGCTCATACACCTCAAGCTTTACTGACAGCACTCTCGTCACTTAAACATTTTGCAAAAGGTAAAATTATAACTCTTTTTGGTTGCGGCGGGAATAGAGACATTGAAAAACGTACTTTAATGGGGCAAATTGCTTATCAAAATTCAGATTTAGTTATTGTCACAGATGACAATCCTCGCGACGAACTACCTTCAAAGATACGAGAAGACATTTTACAAGGCTGTCCAAACGCAATTGAAATTGGTGACAGAAATAGTGCCATTAAATTTGCTGTCTCAAAGTTACAAGACAATGATTTATTACTCATAGCAGGGAAAGGCCATGAATCTACTCAAACAATAGGCATGGAAAGCCTTCCGTTTGATGATTACACGGTTTCTAAAGAAGCAATCAAAAATATTAAAAAAATTGGAATAAAAAGTTGAGAACATTGTGGACAAAAAAGGATTTAATAGAAGCTACTAACGCTATTGATCCATCTTTAAACTTTATGAATAAAATTATTGGTGCTTCTGGTATTAGCATTGATGACAGAACTATAAAACCAGGTGATTTGTTCATTGCTTTTAAAGGTAACAAATTTGACGGACATGATTTTGTAACATCAGCAATTTCAAAAGGTGCAGGCGGTATAATTGTTTCAGACCTTAAATTAGCTCAGAAATACAATGGATTACTTGTTAATGATACAAATAAAGCATTATTAAATATTGCAAAATTTGGAAGGAATAGGTTTAAAGGAACTACTATTGCTTTAACCGGAAGTAGTGGAAAAACAAGCACTAAGCACTTGTTATCTTCTGCACTAAAAACATATGGAACTACCCATTCTACACAAGGGAATAATAATAACATTATTGGTCTTGCATTAACATTGTCCAGATTGAATCCTGATTATAAATACTGCGTTTTAGAATTAGGAATTAATAATATTGGTGAAATGGAAGAGCTAACAAAATTAGCTTTGCCAGATATTGCATTAATAACAAATGTAACAAACTCTCATATTCAAAATTTTAAAAATGAAAAAGAAATTGCAAGCGCGAAAAG
>JADHQW010000141.1 GCA_016777705.1 Alphaproteobacteria bacterium
GTTAAGAAAACAAGGTTTGTCTGCAGTTGCAAAAAAATCAAGCAGAGTAGCAGCTGAAGGCCTTATAGGTGTAACTGTAAAAGATAATCAAGGAGCATTAATTGAAATTAATTCTGAAACTGATTTTGTAGCTAGGAATAAGCTTTTTCAAGATTTTGTCAAAACTTGTAGTGATTTATCCCTAACGTGTAACGAAGATATTGAGATTTTAAAACAAATGCAATATCCTAATACTGGGAGATCAGTAGATCAAGAACTTGCCAATAATATTGCTACAATTGGCGAAAACATGAATGTTAGGCGTTCTAAAATTTTGAAAGTTTCAAATGGAGTTATAATATCATATGTTCATAATAATGTTGCTGATGGTTTAGGAAAGCTTGGTGTATTGGTTGCTTTAGAATCTAATGGGGATAAAGATAAATTATCATCTGTAGGTAAACAAATAGCTATGCATATTGCAGCAACGTCACCTAAGTCTCTCAATATTGAAGACTTAGACGAAGATGTAGTTGATCGAGAACGTCAAGTTTTAATTGATCAGGCAGTAGCCTCTGGAAAGCCTAAAGAGATCGCAGAAAAAATGGTCAATGGAAGAATGTTAAAATATTTTCAAGAAGTTGTGTTGAATGAACAAGTTTCTGTAATTGATGGCGAAACAAAAATAAAAGATGTTGTTACAAAATTACAAAAAGATTTAGATACTGAAGTTAAACTCTCTGGTTTTATATTTCTTAAATTAGGTGAGGGCATTGAAGTAAGTGAGAATGATTTTGCGGCTGAAGTGGCTGCTACTGCAGGCATTAAATAGAAAATATTTTTTTGAGGTCAATACTTGAATAATTTCAAATGGAAAAAAATATTACTTAAAATTTCTGGTGAATCATTAATGGGTGATGACACTTTTGGTATTAATACAGATGTTGTTAAGTCTTTTGCGTACGAAATTAGTGAAGTGGTCAAATCTGGTTTGCAGATTTGTATTGTTGTGGGTGGTGGTAACATATACAGAGGTATATCCAATGCCAATAATGGCATGGATAGAACAACTGGAGACTATATGGGGATGTTAGCCACAGTAATGAATAGTCTTGCTATTCAAAATTCTCTAGAGCAAATTGGCATTCAAACAAGAGTGCAATCAGCTCTTCCAATATCAGCCGTTTGTGAGCCTTACATCCGTAGAAGAGCAAAAAGGCATATGGAAAAAGGTCGTGTAGTAATATTTGCTGCAGGAACAGGTAATCCTTATTTTACTACAGATACAGCTGCAGCCCTTAGAGCATCTGAAATGAACTGTGAAGCTCTAATTAAAGCTACTCTTGTTGACGGTGTATACTCATCAGATCCTAAAAAAAATAAAGATGCTATTAAATATGATCATTTAAGTTATCTAGATGTTTTAAGTAAAGACCTGAAAGTAATGGATGCATCTGCTGTTTCTTTGGCTAGGGAAAATAAAATACCAATTGTTGTATGCTCAATTGCGAAAAATAAAAACCTTACACATGTATTAAACGGTAAAGGTTCTTATACAATTATTTCTGATTAGGAGGTGGTGATATGGTGTTATTAAACTCAAATGATATTAAAGTTCGAATGGAAAAAGCACTAGATGCTCTCAAAAAAGATTTAAGTAGCTTAAGAGTTGGTAGAGCTTCTTCGACTATGCTTGATACTATTAACGTTAATGCTTATGGCAGTATAATGCCGCTTAATCAAATTAGTACAATTAGCGTTCCAGAATCTCGTTTGTTGTTGGTATCAGTTTGGGATAATTCATTAGTCGCAATTACTGAAAAGAGTATTAGAGAGAGCCCTCTGGGTTTAAATCCAATGGTTGAAGGAAATGTTATAAGGTTATCTATTCCGCCTTTATCTGAAGATAGAAGAATTGAAATTACAAAAATAGCATCAAAATACTCAGAAAATGCTAAAATAGCTGTACGAAATATAAGACGTGATATTATAGAAAATATTCGTAAACTTCAAAAAAATAGTGAGATAAGTGAAGATCAAAAACATAAAGATGAAGCAATAGTTCAGGAAATTACTGACGAAATTATTAAAACTATAGATTTGATTTTATCTAATAAAGAAAAAGAAATATTAGAAAATTAATAATGGAACTTAATCACCTAGCTATAATTATGGACGGTAATAGACGCTGGGCTGTTTTAAATAATCGTCCTTCTTACGAAGGCCATAGGTTTGGAGCTGATAACTTGTGGAAGGTTATAAAAGACGTTGATAACTATTCTATTAATTATCTTACATTATTTGTTTTTTCGACAGAAAATTGGAAACGTTCTCAAAAAGAAATTTTATTTCTACTAGCATTATTGAAAAAGTTTCTTGATGATTTAGAAAGTAAAATTGAAGATTATAATTACAAAATCAGATTTATAGGCGATTTTTCAGAATTTAGTAAAAAAATACAACAAAAAATATTATATATAAATAAGATCACTAATAAAAAACCTGGCATGACTATTACTTTAGCCCTAAATTATGGTGGTAGATACGACATAGTGTGTGCTATTAATAATATATTAAAAAACAGCGACAAGCTAAAACATATTAAACAAGAAGGTTTTAAGGATTTCACACTTAACGCAGGCATTCCTGATCCAGATTTATTAATTAGAACTGGTGGTGAGAAGAGATTGTCAAATTTTCTTCTTTGGGATTTAGCTTATACTGAATTAATTTTTTTACCTGTTTTTTGGCCAGATTTTAATAAATCTTTATTAGATAAATGTTTAAAGGATTATTCTAAAAGAACAAGAAGATATGGGGAATGAAAATCAGCTTAAATCTAAAAATTAAAAATTTTATAAATGTTAAAAATTTTAGATTAAGGCTTCTTTCAACTTTGCTTTTATCATTGATTTTTGTTACATTATTTATTTTAGGTAATCCTGTGTTACCTGTGTTTATGATTTTTATATTTCTTGCTGTTTTGTATGAATTTAACATTATTTGTAATAGCAAGTTTGTTTTTGTTAATTTAATAAATGTTTTTGTTTTTCCACTTTTACTTTTATTTTTTTTGCTATTTGAAATTAATGTTATTAGTATACCGTTAAAAGATAATAATTATTATTATTTGATTTTCATACTAATCGCATTAATTACAAACATATTTTTTTATAAAATTTATACAAACATTATTAACTTTATAATGTCAAATTTACTAATTATTTCTTTTTTCTCTCTAATCAAGATTCTCTTAATCCCTAATGGTTTAAATATTTTTTTATATTTGGTTCTTCTGGTATCAGTTATGGATATTTTTGCTTATATAGGAGGAAATGTTTTTGGTGTAAAAAAAATAGCTCCCACTATTAGTAATGGTAAAACAATTGAAGGCACCTTAATTGGTTTATTTTTTTCAATCTTAACATCTGTTTTAATTAGAGATCTTATTGATATAAATTTTGTATATGCTTTAATATTAGGTTTTACTATTGGACTTTTCTCTTTTTTTGGAGATCTTTTGGAGTCTTTTTTTAAAAGAAGGATTGGGATTAAAGATAGTGGAAAATTTATTCCTGGTCATGGTGGTTTTCTAGATAGATTTGATGGATATATTTTAATTCTACCTTTATTTAACCTAACTTTAATTTTTTAAATATAAAGGCAAAATTTGATAAATAAAAAAAATATTGTTTTACTTGGTTCTACAGGATCTATTGGAAATTCTGTTCTAAAGTTGATAAGACAAAATAAAAATCTCTTTAATCTTATTGGAGTGTCCGCTCATAATAATGCTGAACTATTAAGTAGAATAGTTGATGAATTTGATGTTCCCAATGTTGTTTTATCTAATGTTAATAATAAAACCAATTACAATGGTAAATACAAACTAAATACTGGACATCAAGCATTAATTGATTTAGCTGCAGTCGAATGTGATATAGTTATAACTGGAATAATAGGCGTTACAGGTTTACATTCTGCTTTTTCAGCAATCAGTGCAGGTAACGATTTAGCAATAGCAAATAAAGAGACTTTAGTTGCAGCTGGAAATATTTTTATTGATAAAGCTTTTGAAATGAAAGTTAACATTTTACCAGTAGATTCAGAACATAGTGCTATATTTCAATGCTTGAATATGAAAAATATAAACAATTTGGAACATATTACACTTACTGCGTCTGGTGGTCCCTTTTTGAACACACCAACAAAAGATATGAAAAACATAAAGCCTAAAGACGCTGTTAAACATCCAATATGGAGTATGGGTAAAAAAATTTCTATAGATAGTGCTACCATGATTAATAAAGCATTAGAAATTATTGAAGCTTCAGTTCTTTTTAACCTTAAAAGTGAACAAATTGATGTTGTAATTCATCCTCAATCAATTGTGCATGGTTTGGTTCACTATAAAGATGGATCGATTATAGCTAACTTGGGATGTCCAGATATGATTACACCAATAAGTGTTGCTCTTGGTTGGCCAAATAGGTTGAATTTGAATTTAAAAAAATTTTCTTTAATAGATGTTTCTAATTTAAGTTTTTTTAAGCCCGACCTAATTAAATTTCCTGGTCTCAAGCTTGGATGGGATGCTTTAGATAATCCTTCTTGCTCTCCCGTTGTTCTTAATGCTGCAAATGAGATAGCAGTTGAAAGTTTTTTAGATAATAAAATTAAATTTACTGATATAGTAAATGTCATTTTTGAAATTTTGAATACTTTTAGTCCGACAAGCCCTTCTAATATCAGCGATGTTATTGAAATTGATAAACTGGCAAGATCTAAAACTTTAAATTACATAAAAGGGTTTAAGTAATATGTTTGAAAATACTTTTTTAATGTCTTTTATAGGTTTTTTTATTATTTTAACACCTCTGGTTTTTATTCATGAATTGGGTCACTACTTTGCAGCAATAAAATCTGGAGTTAAAGTTGAATCTTTCTCAATTGGTTTTGGTCCTGAATTAATTGGGTTTAATGACAAAAACAATACTAGGTGGAAATTTTCTCTAATACCTTTAGGTGGTTACGTTAAAATGAAAGGAGAACTAGTCAATGTATCTAGTGCTTCTATAAATAGAGATGATGAAAATAATACTTTTCTTAATGCAAGTCTGTTGTCACGAATATTTATCGTTATTTCAGGTCCAATTGCTAATTTAATTCTTGGTTTAATTTTAATTACTAGTATTTATGTTTTTAATGGAAGATATATTACCCCTCCCATAGTGGATGAAGTAATAGTATCTCAACCAGCTATGGTTGCTGGCATGAAATCAGGTGACAAGGTTATTTCAATTAATAATATAAAAATCAATGATTTTACTGAGATCAAAAAAATTGTTGAAGAAAATCCACTAGAGTTATTGTCATTTAAAGTTTTAAGAAATGATTCTTTAATTTTTTTAAATATTATTCCAAATAATTATTTTGATACTAAATCAAAAGAAAATATTGGTCGCATTGGTATTAAAGCTTCATCTTCAATATTAAAAAAATTATCTGTCTTACAAGCTATTGAGTTAGGTTTTTATGATTCTATCCAAATGACTTTTGAATGGTTAAGAGGTTTAAAATCTTTAATTTCTATTGATGTGGATAAAAAAGATATCCTTGGTCCAATTGGAATAGCAAAAATATCCGGTTCAAGTTTAGATGCAGGCTTGTTTTCAGTGCTCTTTTTAATGGCTGTCCTATCTATAAATTTAGGTCTAATTAATTTGTTACCTATACCTGCATTAGACGGTGGATACCTTGTCCTATTTATTTACGAACTTTTTTTTCGCAAACCCTTACCAAGTTCAATCCAAGTTTTTTTATTAAAATTTGGATTTAT
>JADHQW010000142.1 GCA_016777705.1 Alphaproteobacteria bacterium
CATAACTAATAACCTCTATTTCTTCATCTAAATCTGGAAGGTTAGTATAAAATTCTGCTTTTGCATAACTCTCAAGAATATCTTTTGCAATTGCATTCTCTTCATTATAGGCCTTTTTGAGCCGGTTTGTATCAGCTTCATATAAAAACACTTGAGTTTTCAGAACTTCGGCTGCGTTTTTTGCAATTGACAGATTAGAGCCAAGAGCTAAATCTAACAGTACATCTACGGATGGACCACCATTCATATGAGATAACAATTCTAAAGCAAAAGAAGGAGTGATTTCATCAACAATTACTTCAGCAAGAATAATTTCTTTTAAAAATTTTGCCTTGACCTTAGCTGCGCTTGTTGTTCCAGGTATTATATTGTATGTAAAAAAATTAATAGATTCGTCTCTGTATTGATTTTCTTTATCTAATATTTGCTTAATTAACTGTTCTACCATAGGACCGTTATCAATTGGTTTTGGTTTGAGGTTTTGTTTTTTTCGGCTCTCAATTTCATCTAAATAAGCTGCATACAAATTCATAATCATACCCATATTTTTTGTAAAATTAGAGATCAACTCTAAATTTAGGATTAAAATTTTAAATAATAGCTAAGGTTACTCGATAAAAAAATAACAATAAGCTTTTATTATTTATAATCCGAAAACTATTAGTAAACAATGAAATTATTATCGTTATATCTGTGTTGTAAAGACAGTAAAGCCAATATAATCTTTTTTCGTAATACCTAATTGCTGTATTTAGATACTAAGGTTTTAACTGAAGTTAATTTTCTAGTTGATATATAACTAATTTATTTTTTGCTTTTAGGCCTAAATTCATTAATAAAATCCAACTCTTCAGGAGTAATATACATATCATGGTATTTAACTTTCAGACACCCCGTACATAATCCCAAAAAATCATTAGGAAGATATCTCTTAAGGGTTCTATCAAGAATTACAGCATGATATAATTGTTTCATCCCAGATACATTTATCTTACATTTTTGACATGTCCATTTTTTATAAGATTTTGCAGTCTCAAGTATCCTAGGAAAGTTCTTTGGCAGCGTCTTTAAAAAATCTGAAGAAATAAAATTGCTAACTAACTCTCTTTCTACTGAAAACATTTGTTTATGAAATTCTAATATATTAAATTGTTCTATAATTATTCTTTTTGACCAGTCTTCAGCCTTTTCAAAATTATTCCAATTAGTATTTTCAAGACACAAATGGCACGGAGAAAGTAGTTTATTTGTATCTTTTTTCTTGAGATCAGCCTTTTCAGAATCTGGTAGAATTAGAGTTGTATTAGATTCATTTTTTTCTAAATTTATTAATAAATCATTACATTCAGAAAAATGAAAAGTATTAATTTTATCTGCTTTTAAATTTTGGAAATAAATTGCTACAAAATTATTCTGATAAAAGCTTAAACCCGCTAAATAATCAATTTTTAAATTTTTTATTTTGCTTAAAGTACCATCAGAATTAAATTTACTTCTTGTTAATGCAATATCAGATCTATTGTTGTTAAAATGATATCTGAAATTTAATTCAGCACCAACCTGCTTAAGAGAAGCATTTAATTTACTAAAATTTGAATTAATTTTTACCATTATTTTTTAATTTACTTTTAATGAATTTTATTTTTTCTGTTTCATTCAGAACATATCTGAACTCCACTCTTCTTGATTTGACTGAATTTTCTGATCCATCAGAGTTTTTTATTATTGATCTAGACGACAAACCTGATGCGCTTACTTTATCAAAAGCCCACTTAATCTCTTTTTTCGATAAATTAAATTTTGTAAGAGAATTTAAAGATTCGTTCAAAACAGAAATTGTTCTTTCCTGAGATAAAACCATATTTTTAATGTATGCTTTATCGTAAGTTGTATCTTTCCATTCGCTGGATGTATGTCCCTCTATTCTAATCTCAGAAATTAGTGTACCAAACTTTGACAAGACCTTTACATATCTTGGAAAAAAAGAGTTAATAATAAATTTAAATCTATCATTCAATTTAAAGTTGCTTTGAGAAAACATAACATCAGGCGCATTAAATCTAATCAAATTTTCATTAGGAATAATTTCAAGTTGCCATTCTTTTTTTTCTTCATTAGAAAATTCTTGTTCTAACTTTTCATCAATTTCATTTTCCTTACTATCAGTAAAAGTTAAATAATTTAAAACATAATCTTGTGATCCAACAACTTCAGGTGCCTTTTCTCTAATGAAACCTATTGAAATAAAAAGAAATATTATCATTAAACCAGCCATTAAATCTGAATTCGATAACCAGACTGAATTGTCAAGATCTCCTTTTTTTGACCCTAAAAACTTCATTTATTTATTTTGTTTTTGTTAGCTAGTTCAATTAAATTTCTTAAGTTTGTAACTAGTGGTTGATAGTCTTTAACTAATTGCTCTGATAAAGATCCTAAATGTGCTCCCATAACCTGAATAGCTTTTTCTAATTCATTACTCATTTCTTGATCAAGTTTTTGGAGCTTATTAGATACATCAGATATATCATTTGAAAGTGTGTCAGTAAGTTGCCTTAAACTTACTTGTAAAGTAGGTATAGCATTTTCAGCATCTTCTCTAAGTTTAGATAAAATATCTAAAGTTTCCTCAGTTTGTTTTCTTTCTTTATTAATTGTTTCAATAACTTCGCTAACTGGATTTAACATATTGGGTATTTCATTTAATCTATTATGAATTATCTCAACTGTTTTTTCATGTTGCTGAATTAATCCATTTGACACATCAATTGCTTTTTTTGTTTTATCTAACTCCGTCAAATATGTTGACTGCCACTCTAAGAGTCTCTCAAGTCCAGAATTGAACTTTTTAAAGTTCTCACCAAATTGTTCTTCAATTTTTGTATTAAAATCCTTAATTACACTCTCAATTGCTTTAATCAACTGTTCAACAGTGCTCTCTCCTAAAGAGGAAGTGAACTCTGTCAATTTTATTTCCATATCACGAATTCCTTTTTCTATTTTTAAAAGGTTTTCATTTTGTATCTTAAATTGATTATAAAAGTCCTCTTCCGAAATAGTATCTTCATTTACTATTTCTGGTTGTGTAAAACTAATTAGCTTTACTATTGCACTACCAACCATACCAACAATACTAGTGGAGAAAGCTAATTTCAAACCATCTAGTAAAATAGGTAAACTTAAATCAATATTCCCAGGGTCAAATTCACCAAGTCCTTTAAATATCCCTAAAAATGTTCCTACTAGACCAAGAGCTGGCAGCAAAGATGGGATATATGAAGTAAAATTTAATATCTTCTTATTTTGAGTAATAAACGGCAGCCAAGCACCTAAGAAAGTAAGT
Organism: Alphaproteobacteria bacterium; assembly: GCA_016777705.1. Lineage (GTDB taxonomy): Bacteria > Pseudomonadota > Alphaproteobacteria > Puniceispirillales > Marisalimonadaceae > Marisalimonas. The sequence continues at coordinate 3,344 of JADHQW010000142.1, forward strand.
AAATATAAAAAAATTAAATAAACACCAACAAATTTATCTTCTTCTCCTGAAGTAATTAATTGTCCCAGATAGTCTATATCTATCAATAAATTTCTAGTTTCGCTCCAAATTATAAATGGAAACAAAAAAATAAAAGGAATAACAATAAGTTTAATGATAATTTTTAGAAGTTTATCAAACATTTTTTGCCTATTTTTCTTCATATTTTATTTTATGTTACATTGATAATGAGTGCTTTGAAAGATTTTATATTCAAGATCGATTTGCAGGAATTAATGGATAAAAAATTGAACTTTTGTCTGGCCTTACCATTAACAAAGTGGGAGCTAAAATGAATTCAAGTACATTTTCATACAAAGTTTGGTAGGGATACCCGGAATCGAACCGGGAAGCCTTGCGGCACTGGTTTTTGAGACCAGCGTGTTTACCTATTTCACCATATCCCCAAAATTTTAAATTATAATTTTACTAATATCACCAATATATATATATCAATGTTAATAAATTGAAAGTTAATTATAAATGATATTTTAAGCAATTTTCTGTAAAAAAAATGAAAAAAATAAGCCTAAAATTTTTTGAAGATAGAATCAAGTTTTGGACAGAACGAGCTAAAACCAGTGCTACAAAACCGTTGGCTGATAAAGTTCTAGGTTTTATATCAATGATTGAATCAATAGTTTTTCCTATACCTGTAGACCCCTTTTTAGCGGGGTTAACTTTAGCAGCGCCTCATAAAACACTCAGGTTTGCATTGATTTGTACAATTGGCTCAGTTTTAGGAGGTGTCATTGGTTGGTTACTGGGTTATTTGATAGGACCTTCAATTGAAACCTTAATTTTAAATATTCCTTGGTTTACTCAAGAAAAATTTGACGTTGTCAAAGAAGCATATAAAGAAAATGGTATCTTAATTATATTTATTGGAGCATTTACACCATTACCCTATAAAATCATAACATTAACCAGTGGAATGGCTGGAGTGAATTTGATTGCATTCATTTTGATCTCTGTACTTGGAAGAGGTGTTCGTTTTTTTATAGTTGCATATTTAATTAAATTTTTTGGTAACCCTGCCATAATACTTTTAAAAAACAATATGCTTCTTGCTTCAACTATTTTAGGAATAGCAATTATAATGATTTCATTTTATATTTTTTAAATGTTGAAAAATATTATTTTAAATTTGTCCCAACTAGATAATGAAAAAAAACTAGATATATTGCTAAAGCTCTCTTTTTTTGTTTCTTCTATCATGCTCATTTCTGCTTTTTATCTTGAGTACTTCCAAGGGGCATTACCTTGTGATTTATGTATTACTCAAAGATGGTTTCATGTATTAATTATAACCTATAGTCTAATTTTAATATTTATTTTAAAATCAACTTTAATATCCAAAAAATTAATTCTTTTGGGACTCTCAATTGTTTGGATTATGAGTTCAATCGCTGGCACTTACCATTTTGGCATTGAGATGAAATTTTGGAAAGGGCCTCAAGAGTGTTCTTCAAATATTGATTTTTCAAAAGATCTACTTACATATCTATTAAACAAATCTACTATAAAATGTGATGAAGTAATTTTCAGTGTTTTCGGATTATCACTTGCAGCTTGGAACGCAATTTTTTCATTTGGAATGTTTTTGTTTGTAAATATTATTTTAATTAAAAGAAAGCTTTAAAAGCATGAATAAAGACACAAATAAAAAAAAACTAGATTCAATTCTTAGGGTTGATCATGCCGGTGAAACCGCAGCTGCCAAGATATATGATGGCCAATTAGCAATACTTAAAGACACACCTGTTGGACCAACAATTCAACATATGAAGGACCAGGAAGAAGAACATTTAGATACATTTAATAGGCTTTTAGTAGAAAATGATACTCGACCAACTGCTTTACTTCCCTTGTGGAATGTTATGGGATACGGGCTTGGAGTTGCAAGTGCCTTAATGGGCGAAAAAGCTGCTATGGCATGCACTATAGCCGTTGAAGAAGTTATTGGAGAGCATTACGCTAAACAAGCCGAAACACTTGATAAGAACGATAATAAATTAAAGTCTACTTTAGAAAAGTTTAGAGATGATGAATTAGATCATCTAGAAACAGGCGTTCAACATGACGGAGAGAATGCTCCAGGTTACGAAATCATGAAAACTATTGTTCAATTTGGTTGCAGAACCGCAATAAAAATATCTGAGAAAATATAAATTTTTGTTTATCTAAGAATTCTCTAATTCTGTGTCCCAATATAAAAAATCTCGCCACGATTCATGTAAATAATTTGGAGGAAAGTGCCTACCATTATTTTTCAAAAGATTTATATTAGGAGCATCTGGTTTGATTAAAGGAAACATGTTTATTTCTTTTGATTGCTTGTTTCCTTTCTTATAGTTACATGGCCTACAAGCCGCTACAACATTACTCCAATTAGTTTTTCCACCTAAAGATCTTGGAACAACATGATCAA
>JADHQW010000143.1 GCA_016777705.1 Alphaproteobacteria bacterium
GAGGTTTTCTAGTAATGCTGAAAGAAGAAAACATGAATCTTTTCTTACTAAAGAAGTACAAAAATTATTTATTAATAAACCAACTAAATATTGGAAAAAGTTACTTAATGAATTTCAAGTTCAAAACGAAAAAGTTCAAAACTATAAAGAGTTTGTTGAAAGCGAACAGGCTCAAGCTCTTAATTTGATCTCTTGGTTAAAGCAACCAACAACGGATGTATTGTGGCCTATACCAAACTTACCAGGAATGAAACCTTTAGATCAAAAAGGCAATTTTAGCGTTGCACCTTATCTAGGTCAACATACTAGAGAAATTATGCTTGAATTAGGTTATGATGATCAAAAAATTTCAAATTTTTATAAAGATAAAATAATTTTTTGAAATATTAAATTATACAGTAATAGTAAATAATAACGGTATAAAAATTAACAAAGCTAATGTTGTTTCAGATTTCAAACTTTCAGTAAATGTGTATTGATTATCACTCATAAATTATTTCCTATATTTAAATTAATTTTATCCTAATTTTTTTTTTTGTAGATTTCAAGTGATTTAAATGTTTAAGTTTGTTTAATATTTTTAATAGGTTTTTTTAAATGACTTTTATCTTTGGTATAATTTTAGCAGCGTTATTTTTCTTTTTCCATAACGAAATTATGAATTTTTTTGTTTCATCTGGTTTAAGAGATAGTTTGGTTTTGTGGCTTCAGAGTCTAAATTAGCAAAAACCTTTTTTATTCAAAAAATATTTCTTTTCTATTTGTATTAGCTACATGATTAATTACTATGTTAATTACTAATTTTGTAATTTTGACCTTTTTGACTGGATATTTCATGGTAAATCACTTTGATTACATTATTGTTGGTGCTGGATCTGCTGGATGTGTTTTAGCTAATAGATTAAGTGCAAATAGTAAAAACTCAGTATGTCTTTTAGAAGCTGGTCCGTCTGATTGGAACCCGTTTATTCATATACCAGCAGGCTTTATGAAAACTCTTACAAACCCGAGTGTAAATTGGCTATTTAAAGCTGAACCAAGTTGGGGAACAGATGGAAGAGTTATTGATATTCCAAGAGGAAAAACATTAGGAGGATCTAGTTCTATTAATGGAATGGTTTTCAACAGAGGTCAAAACATGGACTTTGATGTTTGGGCCCAAAAAGGTAATAAAGGCTGGAGTTATTTAGATTTACTTCCTTATTTTAAGAGATACGAAAATAGACTTGCTGAGCATGATGAAGTTTTCAGAGGATCAGAGGGAGAGCTGCCGATTACCGACTTGGAATATAGAGACCCTTTATGTGAAGCATTTATAAAAGGTGCTGTGGAGGAAGGAATTCCTCGTAATAAAGATTATAATGGTCAATTTCAAGAGGGTGTCTCATATGTACAAAGAACAACTCAAGGTAGGTTTAGAGTTAGTGCAGCAAAAGCTTTTTTAAACCCAATTAAATCTAGAAAGAATTTAACAATAATTACTAACGCATTCGTTTCCAAGGTAATTATTGAAAACAAAACAGCAACTGGTGTTGAATTTTTAAAAGGTGGAATAAGAGGAAAGAAAATCATTTTAAAGGCTAATAAAGAAGTAATCCTTTCTTCAGGAGTAATCAAATCACCTCATTTACTTCAATTGTCTGGTATCGGTCCAGGTAAATATCTTAAAGAAGTAGGAATTGATGTAATTCACGATTTAAAAGGTGTTGGAATGAACTTAAGAGATCATTTTGCTCCAAGATTAACTGCAAGAGCTAAAAATGTTGAAACAATTAATGAAAAATCAAGAGGACTAAAACTTTTAAAAGAAATTGGTAAATATGTATTGGGAAAACAATCAATTGTTAATTTAAGCCCTACTTTAGTTTATTGTTTCTGGCACTCAGACGAATCTATTAAAAACCACGATTTACAAATGACATTCACTCCAGCCTCTTATAAAGAAGGTGTTCAATCCACTCTGGACACTGAACCAGGTTTTACGGTTGCAGCTTGGCAACAAAGACCTGAATCTCTTGGCTGGGTAAAACCTAAAAGTAATAATCCTTTCGATGCCCCCCTAATTCAGCCAAATTATTTAGACGCTGAAGAAGATAAAAGAGTTGTTGTTGCAGGTTTGAGGCTTTCAAGAAGATTAATGCATTCTCAAGCTTTATCTAAATACTTTGATTATGAAGTGTACCCTGGAGTTAATATGCAATCTGATGATGAACTACTCCAGGTTGCTAGAGAAAGAGGAACTACTACCTATCATCAAATGGGAACATGTAGGATGGGTCCAAAATCAGATCCTACAGCAGTTGTTGATAATAACCTTAAAGTTTATGGATTACAAAATTTAAGAATTATTGACGCCTCAATAATGCCAACCATGTTATCTGCAAATTTACATTCAGGTGCAACATTGATTGGTGAGAAAGGTTCAGATCTAGTACTTGGAAAAGAACCTTTGGAAACAATTAATTTAAACTATTAATTCATTACTTAAACTAATATTGAAGGATACTCAATTGTCAAAATCAAATAACTATATGCCACCAAAAAAATGGACTTGGGATAAAGAAAATGGTGGTAAATTTGCAAATATAAATAGACCAATTTCAGGCTATACAAGTGAAAAAGACCTTCCTCTTGGAAAACACTCTTTCCAACTCTATTCTCAAGGTACTCCCAATGGTGTTAAAGTAACTATAATGCTTGAAGAGTTGCTTAGTTTAGGAATTACAGAAGCAGAATATGACGCTTGGCTCATTAGAATTGGAAATGGTGATCAATTTACATCTGGATTTGTTGAAATAAACCCTAATTCAAAAATTCCTAGCTTAATAGACAACTCTATTGAAAAGCCAATAAGAGTTTTTGAGTCAGGTTCAATTTTGCTATATTTGGCAGATAAATTTAATCAATTTATACCAAAACAATTTGAAAAAAGAACTGAATGCTTAAATTGGTTATTTTGGCAAATGGCAAGTGCGCCATACCTTGGAGGTGGTTTTGGACATTTTTATGCTTATGCCCCTGAAAAATTTGAATACCCTATTGATAGATTTTCTATGGAAGTTAAGAGACAATTAGATGTTTTAGATAAACAATTATTAAATAATAACTATATCTGTTGTAATGAATATACAATTGCAGATATAGCTATATGGCCTTGGTACGGAGCTTTAGTTTTAGGTAGGTTATATGGTGCTGGAGAGTTCTTGGACGTAAAGTCTTATAAAAATGTTGTTAGATGGGCTCTGATGATCGATAGCAGAGAAGCAGTTAAACGTGGACGAATGGTTAATAGAATTAATGGTGAGTTGGATAGTCAACTTCATGAAAGACATGATGCTAAGGATTTTATTTCTAAAACGCAGGACAAAATTTAGTAATAATTAATTATAAATATAATCGATTATGTGTGGGACTTATTGTTATTTGATTGACGCAAACGTGTTTTTCCCTTTGTGCTATAAAAGCAACTGTTTCACTTATGTCTTCAACTTGAAGCATAAGGTCTTTTTCTTCTTGAGAAAGAGGTACAGGTCTTTGGTCTAGTAATGGTGTCGAGGCTTCCCCTGGACATATTGAACAAGCTCTTATACCAACATTACAATATTTCATATTAATTGTTTCTGTCATTGCATTAATAGCGTGTTTTGAGGCAATATACGACGTGCCAGATAAATAACTAATATGATTTCCAGCCCATGAAGAAATATTTATTATTAATCCGTCATTTTGTTTTTTCATTAACTTTAGTGCAGATTTACAACAATAAAACATTCCATTTATATTAACTTTGAAAACTTGATCCCAATCGTTTTGTTGTATATCATCCCAATCTCTATTTTGTATATTCATTCCAGCAGCATTGATTACAATATCTAATTGGCCATAATCATTTTCAATTTCTTTAACAACAGTTTTGACATGATTAATTTTTGTTATGTCTAAAGGTTTTATTGAAGAGTAATAAGTACATTTTTGGGAAACTTTTTTGAGAGATTGTTCGTTAATATCTGATAAAATAACTTTGCTGTGTAGCTTAGATAAAGTTAATGCAATATGCTGACCCATGTCTCCACTTGCGCCCGTAATCCATACCACTTTATCCTTTAAATTTCTTTGCATTTAATACTTTTTATCTTTGGTTATTTGAAGTTATAATTCCTCGATACCTAAGTCTGCTATATATCTTCTGTGCCAAGTTGGGCTAATAGTTAATTCGTTAATACAAACATGTTTAGGCATTTGACAAATAAAAGCTATTGTTTCTCCTAAATCATCTGGTTGAAGCATTTTATCTTTTTGTTCTTTAGATAATTTTTTTGGTCTTTTATCTAAAATGGCAGTTGATACTTCTCCAGGGCATAACGCACAGGCTCTAATGCCTAAATTACAATATTTCATGTTGATAGTTTCGGTCATTGCATTTAATGCATGTTTTGAAGAAGTATAAGAAACACCAGAGAGAAGGCTGACATGATTTCCTGACCAAGAAGAAATATTTATTATTAATCCATCTTGTCTTTCTTTCATCATTGGTATTGCAGATTTACAACAATAAAACAATCCATTGATATTGGTCTGAAAAACATCGTCCCATTCATTTTCATTAATATTGTCCCAATCTCTATTTTCTATATTTATACCAGCACAGTTGATCAATATATCTATATGCATAAATTCCATTTTGATTTCGTGAGCTACACTTTTAACTTGATTTTTATCTGCAATATCTAACTTTTTGATAATTGGATTGTTTTCACATTTGAGAGCCGTTTCCTGCAGGTTTTTGACATTTCTTCCAGATAAAATTACCTTCATACCAAGTTTAGATAATGTTACAGCAGCGTTTTGACCTATGCCTGACCCCGCTCCAGTAATCCACACTACTTTATCTTCTAAGTTTCTTTTCATAAGTATATCTTTCTTATTAAACTAATTTTTTGCTTTATTGAGCGGTTAACCCGCCATCAACAACTAAACTAGATCCTGTCATGAAGCTAGATTCATCCGAAGACAAAAATAAAATAGTCTTAGCTACTTCGTCCGCACTTCCTAATCTTCCCAGAGGTGTTTGTGAAATTCCTGCTGAATTTGATTCATCTTCAGTCATGTTTGGGTTTTGAATTAATCTTGAATTAGATACTTTAGCACCCATGTCTGTCTTAATAATACCTGGATGAACTTGATTTATTCTTATAGGGTATTTTTTCTTTCCATAATAAATAGCCATAGACTTAGTAAAAGTTGTTATGCCTCCCTTTGTCATTGAATATAGAGGATCTAATTGGGAACCGACTAATCCTGCAACTGAACTCAAATTTACGATTGTACTTCCATACTTAAAATTTTTGCCAGCATCATTTAAAAACGGAGTTAAGTGCTTAGTGCCTAAAAATACCCCAGTTAAGTTGATAGATATCAACTGATGATATTCATCAAGTGTTACATCATGGATTTCTTTACCTAACCAAATTCCAGCATTATTAATCAAAATGTCTACTAAGACATTTTTTTCTTTAAGAAACTTAATAAAAGTAAGCCATTCATGTTCATTTGCAACGTTCATTTTATAAAATGAAGCTTGATGGCCATTACTTAAAATTTCATCTACTAGATTTTGTCCATTAGTTTCGTCAACATCCACTATCAAGACTGAAGCTCCAGCATTTGACAAAGATAAACATACAGATTTTCCTAT
>JADHQW010000144.1 GCA_016777705.1 Alphaproteobacteria bacterium
CATTTGATCTCCTTAGAGTGATGCAGAACAATCACAATATATATTTAAAATTTTTACAAAAACAAATCATATTTTATAATATTAGTTATAATTTTTTGATTGAAAATGTTTTTTAAAATTTCCAAAAAACATAAGATATATTAAGAAAGCTTCTGTAATATGTTTAATCCAATCAAGGGGATATAAAATTCCATAATTAATATTATCCCCACCTAAAACAATGATTAAAAAATTTAAAATCATATAAATTAGAAAAAAAAACCTTCCTATTGATATAAAAAAATAGATTAAAATAAAACTTGTTAAAGAAAAAAAAGACATAAATAAAGTTAAAAAAAACTCTAATTTATTATTTAGAAATACTCCAATATAACCTTGATCAATAAAACGGCTTAGGCCATAGTATTTTTCAAAATTAAAAATATTCGGAATTAAAACAGTTAAGATTGATGTAGATACCATAAGCAGAATTAAGCGTCTAAAGAGTAATTTATCAAAATTCTTAAATTCGCTTATCATTTTAAGTGCCTTATTTATTAAGTAATTATTTTAAACCAAGTTATAGAAAAATATAATTAATTTTTAATTAATTTAAAAACTCGAGGTAGATAAAAAGTTAAAAAGACACCTCTTAAAATTAAAAATAAAAGAAAACAAGAATATAAATTTTTTAGGTTTAAAGTATCTTGAATTATAAATTCTATGATTAAATAAAAAATGAGGGATGATAATATCATGCTATTTCTCATTTCCTTTGCTAATGTTGCGCCAATAAAAATACCATCTAATTGAAAAGCCAACATTGAAATAAAGGGAGTAATAATTACTAATGTCCAAAGATCAATTGTTAAATTTTGTAAAACAGGAATATTTGTAAACAAATTAATGATGTAATAATCAGTTATATACAAAAATATACCAATTAATACGGAGAAAGACAAAGCAAACTCAGTTGTATTTTTTATCGATTTATAAATATTTTTTTGATTTTTTGATCCAATAGATACTCCAACAGTCGATTCTGCAGCATGAGCAAAAGCATCAAGGGTATAAGATGAAAGCCCAAAAATAACAATTAAGATTTCCATTGTTGCTAATTGATCAACCCCTATCAAGCCTGATTTTTTAATTAGATAAGCCTGCACCGACACTAATAGCATAGTTCTCACAAATAAGTTTTTACTTATTGAAAACAAGTTAAGGAAACCATTTAAATTAATTATTTTCTTTAAGTCGAATGAACTAAAATTTAATGTTTTAAAATGATTCAAAAAAATAATAATTGATAAAAGCAAACCTGAAATTTGAGCTAATACACTACCTAATGCAACTCCAAAAATACCATATTCAAGATAAACGGCTAAATATAATGAAGCGATAACATTCATAAGGTTAATAATAACCAACTGTAACATAACTGATTTAGTTTTTTGCATACCAAAAAACCAACCTAAAAACACTATATTCAATAAACCTGCTGGTAACCCTATCATTCTGATGAAGAGATATTCTTTATAAAGTTCGAGTAATTGTTGATCAGGAGTTAAAAAATAAACTGATAGATCATATATATATTTTCTATTTAAATAGAGAATAAAACCAACTGAAACGGCTATTAATGTAGGTCTTAATAAACTAAAAAAAACTTCTTCAAAATTATTCTCTCCAAATTTTTGAGCTACGATACCTGTCGTTCCCATTCTCAAGAAATTCAATCCGGCATACATAAAGTTGAAAACAATGCCACCTATAGCGATTGCTGCTAAATACAAACTATCTGGCATATGACCCATTATAATAGTATCAGTCAGTCCTACTAAAGGTATTGTAAAATTTGCTATTATGAGAGGCCATGATAATGACCACACTTTTTTACGATTTATTAACATTGCATTTTAAGCATATATAGTAATAATAACCATTTGGTAAATTTAAAATTTTCTAAATTTTAAATAAGCTTGTTCAGGGTCCATTCCATTTAATATTGCTTGTCGCATTTCGCTTTCAGTACCCATTACCTCCTCAGTTTTACTAATTACCTCTTCAACAATTTTATTAGGTATAATGACAGCTCCATCCATATCAGCAATTATATAGTCTCCAGAATGGATTGTTACTGTTCCTATTGTTATTGGATGACCTAGAGAATCGTATTTCCAACGTTCAACAATATCAGCCGCAGTTGAAAGCCTACAAAAAACAGGGAATTTGGCATATAAGATTTCTTCTACATCTCTACAATGACCATCCATTAAATAACCCCTAGTACCTTTAACCATTAAGGCTCTAGCAGACAATTCCCCCATCAAAGCAATTGAATGTGTGTTAGGTTGACATATTATCACTTTTTCAGAAGGAACTTTGGATAAAACTTGAGACCAAAGCAAAAGAGATTCATGACGTGATAGACTATAATCAATATGACCAGAAATTGTATAAATCTCTCCAAACAATTTTTGACCTTTTTCTAGGGCTTGAATTTCTGGAGGAAGAACACAATTACCGTAACCTTTTTCTCTTAAGACATCGTGAATAGCACTTGCATAGCATTTAGACAGACGATCAATTAGATTATTCATTTGAAATTCCTATACTATGTTTTTACAAAAATAAATTATTGGCATTATAAATATTTTTATAGTCTATGAGTGTTTTTATGAAACATTAAAACACAGATACAACTTCATTAAATGGTTTTTTTACAGTAGACGCTAAAGGAATTTTAGCATCTTTAGCAGAATGTCCTACCGCAAGAATTAAAGAGGCTTTGTCTGAAGGCGGTCTATTACATATTTTACTTAAAAAGCCCATTGGATTAGGAGTATGCGTTAAACATGATAATCCAGACAAGTGTAATGCTGAAATAAGAAATCCTGTTGCTATACCAACACTTTCTGGCACATAATAATTTTTTCTTTTTGTTCCATCAGCTAATTGTCCATATCTTTCAGAAAATATTACAATCAGCCAAGGAGCTACTTCTAAATGTGGTTTATCTGAATGTGTTCCAAAGGGCTCAAGCGCTTTTAACCATTCATCTTTTTTAATATCATTATAAAACTTCTGTTCTTCAATTTCAGCTGCTTTTCTTATTTGAGATTTAATACTAGGATTTGATATTGCTACAAAATGCCATGGCTGCAGATTTGCTCCACTTGGAGCAGAACATGCGACTTTTATACAATTTTTTATAACAGAATAAGAAACATTTTTATCAGAGAAATCTCTAATTGTGTGTCTTGATTGCATTTTTAATAAATGCTTATTCGAAATAGATTCCATATCAGAATTTGAGACTGCTTTTTGTTCTATAGGTGAAATAGGCTGATAAAGTTTATTATTTATATCCATAACGAAGAAACTCTATAAATTTGATAAAAAATGCTTTGGTATAGACAAATCGGCGTAAGGGAGTGCTACAAAAAATACAACTATAAATATAAGAAAGTATTTAAAGTAATCTTTTCTAAACCTTAAATTATTTTTTCCAAATTTAAAAGAAATAAACTTAATTTGATTATTGTTCTTCACAAGCACCTCAGAATTCTTAATTTAAAAACATATATTATTAAATACAGACTCATCTTAACAATCAAGTAATTTAAATAACAAATAATTTACTATTTTTATGATTTGAATTTAACAAAAAATCATGTTAAAAATAAGATATGAGAATATTATTCAATGTCGTTTTTTTAATATTTTTTTATTATATAAAACCCTCGCTTGCGACTGAAAGCAATGCTAACATTATTTGTAGCAACGACAGCAAATCTAATTTATTAGAATTTTCATTTAAAAATAATAATAATCATTTTTATGATTATGCATTCAAAAAAATTAAAAATAAATTTATAGAGATTGGAAGCATAGTTGGACAAAAATCAAACTCATTTATTTTATTTGAAGATAAGTATGCTTTTCTGGGTGTTGATTTTGCTTGGCATTTAGATAAAAACACTATGAGGCTAAAACCGGTTTTATTGAGCGAAGGTACAATAGAGTTAAAAAAATTACCCGAAGAGTTATCTTGTATTAATAAAAAATAATTTTCTTTTAATTTAACGTTAATAATGAAATAACATAATTATAACTTACAAATAATTCATTTCATTTTACTTTCATCATAGTCAATAATTTTAATAGGTCACATAATGTCAAACGCAGTTAAACTCCATTATTTTTTAGGTCGTGGTAGAGCAGAAACTACTAGATGGATGTTGGCAATTAATCAAATTGGTTTTAATAACATTCCTATTACCACGCCTGAGGATCTTATTGAACTCAGAAGCTCTGGTAAACTTCCATTTGACCAAATGCCTCTTTTAGAAATTAATGGAATGAACTTAAGTCAATCTAGTGGAATGATTAGATACCTAGCAAGAATTGGAGGATTTTATGGAGACAATGATAAAGAAGCTCTTTATTGTGATATGTTTGCAGGTGCAATAACTGACTTTGCTGAAGCATCTATGCAGGCTGCATTCCAACCTACTAAAGAAATAGCTGTTAAAATGTTAAAAGAACGTTTCAATAAATTTGCTCCTAAATTTGAGTTAAGAATACAAGAAAACGGAAATGAGTTTTGTGTTGGTAAAAAAATATCATTTGCAGATGTTATTTTGACAGAGGCCTTGAGTGCTTATATAGAATGGATACCTGATCTTTTAAAAAATACCCCTCTTCTATTATCCATATATGAAAAAGTCATTAATCAAACTGGAATTAAGTTATACTTAAGTTCTGAACTAAGATATCCTAAACCTGATGAAAAATATGTAATTGACGTTGCGCGTGTTCTTCAAAGAGCTTTGCCAGCACATATGTCTGACATAAATCGATTTGTAAATTAAGACAATGATATTTAAAGATTTAAATTTTGTTAATGGAAAATGTCAATTAGACTATAATTATTATGTTCTTAGTTTTTCTCAGATTGAAAATGAAAAAGTATATGAATGTGCAGTATTCAATAGAGCAAAATTACCTGTAGATTTACCTAGTGTAAAGACAGAAAAAATCAAGAATAACAAATGGGTAAAGATACATTTAACAAAAGTAGATGTTGAAGATATGTTAAATAAATTTTGGGCTATCACTGGGATAAAAACCCCAAAACAACTTGATGAAAGTGAATTTTACAAAGATATTTTTTAGACAGCTGGATATTTACGACTTTTATTAAACACTCTAAATATAGTATCCAATTAAAAGCCCTATTATCAATCCTTCTATAAAGCTTAGCCAAATAATTTGATAATTTGATAAACCAGTAATTTTTTGTACTTTAGTAATTAAATTTATGTGCCAATTAAATAATTTATTTTTCATTTTAAAACCTTAAGAAAAAATTTTATAGATTTAAAGTACATCAATTTATGCTAATGGTTAAATTTACTTAATTAGTATCAACAATAAGCATTTATTTATAAGGAAATTATGATGAACAATATTCTACTTACTTCCATTTTTGCATCATTATTTACTATTTTTTATTTATTTTTATCTTTTCGTATAGGCTACCTCAGAGGAAGTCCTGTTATGAAATTAATATTTAAAATGGATAAAGAAGTACCAGCTATTAAATTAGATAGAAATGTTAGAGCTCATGGTAACTTCTCAGAATATGTTCCTCTTTTTTTAATACTTATATATATTTTTGAAAGTCTTAATCTAGTATCTTTTAACTACT